>JAEUSI010000300.1 GCA_016788375.1 Ignavibacteria bacterium
CTTCAGAGAAAAAAGCAATTACTTCTTCTCCTTTGAAAATAGCCTGATTTTGCTCCAGTGACTTCACCATTTCAGCCAATACTTCATTTGGTAAAAAAGAAGCATTAATCATAATATTTTCAGGCATTTCTACCATGGGAAATTTTTCCATAAGGTATTCTTCCGTCAGGCTCGTGGTTGTATAGCCCAGATATTTTTCCCACTTTTCGCGGATAGTAAGAATCCCCACACGAATATCTGCCACTGGTCTGGTAAATGTAAAAGGTAATAAGGCATTCCGGACGGTTCCGTCAAAAAGTATATAGTTCATCTTGTTTAGTTTATAATTGATAGTTGATAGTTGATAGTTGATAGTTTTGGATTGTGGATTTATAATTTTAGATTTATGATTTAGACTTTAGACTTTAGACTTTGGATTTATGATTTTAGATTTATGATTTTAGATTTATGATTTTGACCTAGAAATTCAAAAACCTTAGAACCTTAGAACCTCAGAACCTTAGAACCTTAGAACCTTAGAACCTTAGAACCTTAAACATCCCAAAGTTACAAAGTAAAAGTATAAAAAGAATACCTTCCAAATAAAAAAGCCCTCCAAAATCTGGAAGGCTTTTCTGTTATCTTGAACCTGCAAAAATTATTTTGCGTGTTTAGCGTATTTCGTTTTGAATTTGTCGATACGTCC
>JAEUSI010000301.1 GCA_016788375.1 Ignavibacteria bacterium
CGCGCCGCGTCCCGTCCGCGTAGACCGTAGCGATCCTTGGTCAGCACCACAATGGAGCGACCTTCGGGCGTCTCATCAGCCAGGCTGGCCAGCTGCGCCGCATCGGCCAGTGCATCGATGGCCACTCCACGCAGCGGAATCAGCTCAGTCGCCATGCGGTTTCCCATCGTAATCGTTCCTGTCTTATCGAGCAGCAGCGTATCGACATCACCTGCCGCTTCAACTGCTCGACCACTCATCGCCAGCACATTCTTCCGCAGCATGCGATCCATTCCGGCAATTCCGATCGCGGAAAGCAGTCCAGAGATCGTGGTGGGAATGAGACAGACCAGCAGCGCCACCACGACGGTGATGGACAGCCTAAGCTGGGAATAGGAACCGAGAGGAACCAGCGATACACAGGCAAACAGAAACACCAGCGTGAGTCCCACAAGCAAGATGTGAAGAGCGATCTCATTGGGAGTCTTTTGTCGCGATGCGCCTTCGACCAGCGCAATCATTCGATCCAAAAACGACTGTCCCGGATCGGCAGAGATCCTGACCGTGATGTGATCGGACAGAACCTTGGTTCCCCCTGTGACAGCAGATCGATCACCGCCACTTTCCCGAATCACTGGAGCAGACTCTCCGGTCATCGCCGATTCATCTACGGATGCGATGCCTTCAATGATCTCTCCATCCCCGG
>JAEUSI010000302.1 GCA_016788375.1 Ignavibacteria bacterium
TAAAGGAAGATTGTTAGCTACTGCGGTCGCTGCAATAAATAAGTCAGCCAGGTCAATTTGTTTCCGTTTCTTTTTTAAGGAGTTGTTGATGCTCACAGCTGTGTCGACTGAAGTTTCGTCAAGCGGCATTAAAGTAATTGCCTGAAAAATATTGTTCCAAAACGTCAATTGAGTTGCTGTGGCACCAGTGTAAATTTCATATTTTGTAATTGAGGAAACAGCAAAGGAATAGCCTTGTCTGACCAGGTTTACCCAAAGAGAATTTTCTTTGTCAGTTTTGCGGTAGTAGTCAATCAGAATTGAGGTGTCGGCTAAAACTATTTTGTCCGCCATTGATTGATAGCTTTTCTGTTTTTGGCAATGGTGTCTAGTTGCTTTTTAGTTGCAGTCGGCCCGTTTAAAAGCAATGTTTCCAGGTTGCCAGGTTTAGCGGTCTTGGTTTTCTTTTCCAGCTCCGCTTTTAGTTGCCGCAATTTTCCTGAAGGTAAAGTCTTTACAATTTTCAGCAACTCGTCAAATTCAATGTCGACTTGTACTTGCATAATGTCAAATTTAAGAAGTTTTGGTCAACAGTCAGGGCGTGAAAAAAGGTGATGCACAACAGCCAGAGTTTGGCATTCCAGAGGGCATTTGGAGAACGTCCGTTCAGCCGGAGTCTGATACCCGTCAGCGCCATCAAAC
>JAEUSI010000303.1 GCA_016788375.1 Ignavibacteria bacterium
AGGTTCGAATGTGATGACTTTACGCCCGAATTCCTGAAAAATGTTACGGTAATCGAAGTGGATCTCAACAACGATCTGCTGCCGCAAACAATCCCCGCTGACATCGATGCTGCGTACTACCTCGTGCACTCGATGAGTTCTTCGAATCCGGACTTCAGCTCGGCTGAATCACAATCGGCACAGAACTTTGTACGCATTGTTAATGCTACCCGCGCGCAACAGATCATTTACCTCAGCGGCATTGTGAATGATGCAGACCTCTCGGATCATTTGCTGTCGCGGAAGAATGTGGAAGACATCTTAGCGCAGGCCAACGCTCCGCTTACAGTGTTACGTGCCGCAATCATCATTGGCTCGGGCAGCGCTTCGTTTGAAATAATCCGCGACCTGGTGGAAAAACTTCCCATGATGATCGCACCCAAATGGCTGAAGACGCGCTGTCAGCCGATTGGCATCCGGAATGTGATCGAGTACCTGCACGGTGTGATTTTAATTCCGGAAGCCTACAACCAAACGTTCGACATTGGCGGAACAGAAGTACTCACCTACAAACAAATGCTCTACGGATTTGCCCGCGCGAGAAAACTGAACCGGATGATTATCACGGTTCCCGTACTCACTCCGAAGTTATCTTCGCTGTGGCTTGTGTTTGTCACATCAACCACGTTCTCGCTGGCG
>JAEUSI010000304.1:0-423 GCA_016788375.1 Ignavibacteria bacterium
GAAGAGGCTCCGGCAAGTAGAAAAGCAAAAACGGCTATAAGATAACTTCCTTTTTTCATACGCTTAATCATCTGGTAAAAAGGCAAGTTCTAACGATTTTGGCGGTTTATGAAATTTTCCGCATCCTTCTTTCATTAAGGTAAACAGTCGATTTTTCATGCTCGATCACCTTTCTCTCCACCTTATTCAGTCGGATAATGCCCAGCTTATTGAACAAAAGTATGGCAAAATAGATCGGGTCTATTTCGTTTTTCTTGACGCCGAAATTAATGCTCGAGGGAAACTTATGATGATTATTGTGATAAGCTTCTCCAAGCATCAGCACATCTATATAAAAAAGATTTTTGGAGGTGTTGTTCATCTCAAAATTGACTGAACCGTATTTGTGGGCAAACCAATTGATAATGCCGCCATGTATGGGTC
>JAEUSI010000304.1:433-670 GCA_016788375.1 Ignavibacteria bacterium
AAGAGGCAGCAACAGCCATTGCCAGGGAGCAGTGACAAAATAATAATAAAATGCCGTATAGATCCCTATCCAGATCACTCTCATAAACCAGGGATGCGCAAATTTTTCAAAGGCCGGCCAGTCCGGCAGATTCTTCAGGAACTTTTCTTCCACTACTATTTTGCCGTTAAAAATATCCGCATACCGCTTGCGCGTATCATTCATGAGCGTTATTGCATTGCTGGAATACTTAGGCGA
>JAEUSI010000305.1 GCA_016788375.1 Ignavibacteria bacterium
ATATACATTTCCTGATGAATCAACTGAAACTGATTTTGCGTAATCAGAACTGCTTTCAATTCCATTATATCTCTTTACCCATAATGAATCCCCGGACCAATTATATTTTATTGTTGCATAGTCGTATTGAGTTGCTATTCCTCCGTCGCTTCTTCCCGTTACATAAACATTGCTGAACTTATCCACAGCAATAGACTGAGCCTCATCAAAAGCATCGCCCTGTCCCTGATAAATCCTGACCCATTGTTCAGTTCCGGATGAGTTATATTTTATGGTTACATAATCATGATCACTTGTGCCGCTGCCCTTGCTGTAGCCTGTTACATAAACATTACCGGAGAGATCGTATGCGATCGAAGTTGCGTAATCTGTTCCGCTGCCGGTTCCGTTATAAACCCTTGACCACTGGAATACTCCGGCTGAATTATATTTGACCGTTGTATAATCCTGCGCTGAAGCGCTTCCTCCGTATGTAAAACCGGTTACATAAACATTACCTGCTCCATCAACCGCAATTGAACTCGGCAAGTCCGAACCGTTTCCCGGACCGCTCAATCGCATTGCCCACAGCTGTACTCCTTCTGAATTATATTTTATCGTAACAAAATCATTATTGGATGCGACAAGATAACTGGCTCTGGTTACATAGACATTTCCCGAATCATCT
>JAEUSI010000306.1:0-410 GCA_016788375.1 Ignavibacteria bacterium
GTGTAATTACCCAATTGTTGTATCACACTAAAAAGTGTTTTGACATTTCACCGAGTTCCTTCACACCACCGCCTAAAGTGATATCCAGTGTTTTGCAATTGACAAGAAGGCAAGATGCTATTTCAAGCACTATTTATCACTCCGTGCAAAAATTGGTGCGTCAATCCTTTCAATATCGCAGAAAAACTTTGAGAAATAATTTAAAGTCTTATATTCAGAATCAAGAGCTGTTGCAGGATTCGTTTTTTGACAGGCGGCCTGAGGAATTAGCACCTGAGGAGTATATTCGGTTATTAAAAAACTTAAATTTATAACCAACACAATTGAGCTTAGATCACAAAACAGTCGGGATGACTGGATTCGAACCAGCGGCCTCTTCGTCCCGAACGAAGCGCGCTACCAGGCTGCGC
>JAEUSI010000306.1:420-662 GCA_016788375.1 Ignavibacteria bacterium
TCCCGAATGGACCTTGGATATCTGTATTTAAAAATACAGAAAGATTCATTCCATTTTCAAAGATAAAATAAAGGGAAGGAAATAAAAACAGAAAGGTCGCATCAAGGCGATGCGACCTTTCTAATCCCTGTGGGAATAAAATCCCGACTTTAACGAAGCTTAAAAACTCTCACTTACTATTTAAAACGCAGCGAATGCCTGCTTGGTTTCATAATCCTGTTAAGGTTTTGCTAAAAATGAAT
>JAEUSI010000307.1 GCA_016788375.1 Ignavibacteria bacterium
CGGCTTTCAATCTTATTTCTCCCCCGTCGGGAACAACAATTACTACTTCCGTTTTCAATTCGACTCCGATCAACATCAACTGGTCAAGAAGCGGTCAGGGTGTGACTTATAAATGGAAATTCGGAAGTCCTTCTATTTCTACAATCAGACTTTCTGCCGCTTCTAACGGCGGTGGTTATGACAGTGTTTTAACCGTCAGCAATAACGTGCTTGACGGTATGCTCGGAGGTCTCGGACTTAATCCGGGAGATTCTCTCGTCGGTCAGTGGTCAGTTTGGGCTTATAATGCAACTGACTCTGTCAAAGCTTCGCAGAATTACGCGCTTACTTTAAAGAGACAGGCAAAAGGAGATGTAATTGTAGTTTATGATTCTACACTTACGGCTTGCCGCACTTCAAGAGACTCAGTCACAACAAATCTCGGACAGCTCGGCGTAACGTTTGATCTCTTTAACAGACTCGGCAATACGGGAACAGCTGCTATTTCATTTATCGGATACAAGAAAGTTATTGTTCTGGGTGAAGGAACATCCGTAATGTCAAACAGACTCAAGGATTCACTCAAATCTTATCTTAATTCAGGCACGGCATTACAGAAAGCAAAGCTGATAATCATGGCAGAAGATGTCGGATATCATCTTGACAGAACGGGTTCGACATA
>JAEUSI010000308.1 GCA_016788375.1 Ignavibacteria bacterium
GTTTCAAGAGCATTGCGGTGTTTTACTTCGACATAATAAGGAATATTATTCTGAGCATTCGGGAATGTAAATTCCTGTCCTGTTCCCGGACCATACATTTCCTTTTTCGAAGAATCAATTTTTGCAAAAGGGAATGTTGAATTTCTTAAATATACAGTGACTGTATCATAGATCATTGTGTTTGAAACCGGATCATACAAACCCTGAACCGCTCCGAATAAAAAAAGCTTCTTATCTGCTGAATTATTAACTCTGCTTATCCAAAGACTTCTGTATTCATTATAGACATTATCTGACCAGACAACCAGTGAAACATCACTGTTAAGAAGTGAATTCGGAACTGCAGGCGATGGTGCACAATAAAAACCAGTTTCAATATGACTGGCAGGATATATTACAGGATTCCAGACATAATTTTCTGTTTTGCAAACTGCTGCGTATCCATGACCCGGATAAGGACTGTCAAATAAATAATTAAAAGCCGAATAAAATTTTCCCGGTGCATTTCTTTGACCGATAATTTTTGGTTCTTTTGTATTATAATAAGTATAATCAGCATAACCGCTCTGCCAGCCTGCACTTCCATTTACAGAATGATAGTATTCTATGTCCCAATCGTTAAACGAAAATTGTCTCGAACATA
>JAEUSI010000309.1 GCA_016788375.1 Ignavibacteria bacterium
GTATTCCTTATTGTCAGGTAATCCGATTGCAGATGCAAGATATACATATGCTCTGCCGGTGTTTGTACTATACTTGTGAGCTCCGACAATTACATCAGAATATCCGTCTTTGTTAAAATCTCCTGATGATACAGAAGTACCAAATTCACTGTTTATAGCTTCTCCGTTTAAAACAATATCAACAGAATTATTCATCTGAGCTCCACCATAATAAATATATGCTCGTCCTGTAGAAGAATCAGGTTTTTCAGCTCCGATAATTACATCCGAATATCCGTCACCGTTCATATCTCCTGCTTTTGATGAGAATCTACCGAACTGACTTCCAGTTTCACCATAGAAAGTGACGTCTTTAGATGTATCCATTGATGTACCTCCGAAATAAATATAAACTCTGCCGTCTTGAGAATTGTATATATTATTAAATGTAATAGCTCCGACCATTACATCAGAAAAACCGTCTCCGTTTACATCACCTGCTGATGAAACAGTTCCACCGAAGTCATCCTTTATCTGTTCTCCTCTCATTGTTATATCTGCTATGTTATCCATTGTTGTTCCCCCAAAATATATATATACCTCTCCTGTATCTGACACTGTTAGCTCATGTGCAGCACCGACTATAATATCTGAATAGCCG
>JAEUSI010000030.1 GCA_016788375.1 Ignavibacteria bacterium
CAGTACAAGCTACTGGGTAAATAAAAGACTGGAGAATTACAGATGAAAAAATATATAACGAACCTTGCGGATTCGGCAGAAAAAACAGAAGTTCAGTTTACTGACGCGGACAAAGTAAAAATCAACAACAAGGAATATACATACGATTACAGATTTATTAATGACAATGTGCTTATACTCAGAATGAATGACAATAATTATTCTCTGACTGTTTCTAAGAACGAAGACGAGGATTATTTTGAAGTAAATCTTAATTCGGCAGTTTATAATATCGTTTCCAAAAATGAGCTTGATTTACTGATAGAAAGCATGTCCGGCAAAAAAGGAGACAGCAGCGAGAAAAAGGAAATATATTCGCCTATGCCGGGAATCATTAAAAAGCTGAATGTAACCGAAGGACAGAATGTCATCAAAGGACAGGTCTTGTTTGTTCTCGAAGCAATGAAAATGGAAAATGAAATTAAAGCAAAAAAAGACTGTGTGATTAAGAAAGTCAATGTTGAAGAAATGAAATCTGTGGAAAAGAACGAGCTTCTGATTGTTCTTGAATAAATTTCATTAATTCAGGAAATGAATGTCAGTAATATCTGTATAATTATTATAAATTAATACTTTCAATTTGTTTTTAGCATTTGCTTCATTGATTGCTGCTTTCGTTCCGATGTTCACTTACCTTCTGATCATCTGGTTTCTTGACAGATATGAGCGGGAGCCGTTCTGGCTGCTGCTCCTGAATTTTTTCTGGGGAGCCACGGGAGCCATCATTCTCGGAATTATAGGAAGCATAATATTTCAGATTCCGCTGAACGAGGTGTTAAGATTAGTCTCAGGCAGCAGATCCGGAGATCTGATAAATCTTTCCGGCGCGGTAATTACGGCACCTCTTGTTGAAGAAAGCACAAAGGGAATTTTTCTCGTTATGATGTCATTCAGCAAAAGATTCGACGGAGGAGTAGACGGAGCCGTACTCGGCGGAGCTGTAGGACTGGGATTCGGAATGACAGAAAACTTCATGTATTTCCTGACTTACGGCACGACTCCCGCAGCATGGCTTATGCTTGTTATTATAAGAACTTTCTTTTCCGCAGTAATGCACTGCCTTGCAACGACTACCTTCGGCGCTTTTCTCGGTTATGCTAAATTCAAACCTTTTATTTTCAAATTAATACTGATACCGCTCGGATTTTTCCTTGCAGTCTTTCTCCATTTCAGCTGGAATCTGTCTGTTAGCTTTGAAGACTCAACATTATTCGGATTTGTTTTTCTTGTCTTATATATGTTTATTACTTTTGCGATTTTTCAGATATCGCTGTATTTCGAAGGCAAAACAATTTTCAAGGAACTTCAGGACGAAGCGAATCTCGGACTGATACCGGCAGAACATCTGAATTATATTCCTTTTGTTTCGAGAAGATTCCGTTACGGATGGTGTCCTGCCGGAGTTGATCAGAAGGCATATGTCAAGACTGCAACAATGCTTGCCCTGAGAAAAAACCAGTTCAGAAATTCAACAGGCAATCTTAAAAAAAGTTATTTCCATGATGTGGAAAAATTAAGGTATCAGATCAGATTAATGTTTCATAACGCAAATCAGATGTATTACAACAATATTTGAAATCAAACCGGATAATTATCTGAATTTCTTTGCTTTTTAAAAGAATCTTTTTTGTAAGCATAAATTACTGAAAAATTTGCAGGATAACTTTTGAAAAGTGCTTTGGAAAATATAAGGCAGAGTCAGTTTGTAAAGAATGTTTCGGTTCTTGCAACCGGAACACTGATAGTACAGGTGATTACCACACTGCTTTCTCCGGTTCTCTCACGTCTTTATTCCCCGGAAGATTACGGTTTGTTTGCCGTATTTACTTCCCTGTTAAACATTCTTACCGTTATCGGCAGTCTCCGGTATGAACTTGCAATGCTTATTCCTAAAAAAACCCGGGAAGCAGCTCTGATACTGAAACTCTCATTGTATCTGGTTTTAATAATTTCAGTTATTGTTTTTCTTATCACTTTAATTTTCAACCGTCAGTTTGCCGGAATATCAGGCAGTGAATCCCTGGGTTTTCATTTATACTTTTTAGCGCCGGTGTTTCTTGCCGCTGGCTCGGTTCAGGCATTCACATACTGGTATAACAGAAATAAAATCTACAGTCTGATTTCCGGAGTTAGAATTTTTCAGTCTTCCGTAAATTCCGCTTTTTCGATAACACTCGGATTCCTGAAGTTTCATTCATCCGGTCTGATATTCAGCCTGGTAGTTTCAAATATTCTTTCTCTGATCTTTTTAATAAAAAAATCCGCTTTGAATTTTAAAAGCTGCTCGTTTGATTTTAAAGCGCTGAAATCGGTGGCTGTAAAATACAGGGAATTTCCGCTGCTCGGATTACCCGGCGCTTTGCTTGATACAGTTTCAATAAACTCCGTAATTTTTCTGCTGAGTTACTTTTTCTCCGAAGCGGTAACGGGTTCGTATTCATTCGCATACAGAATGCTGACTCTGCCTTCCGTGCTTATAAGCGCATCAATAGGGCAGGTGCTTTTTCAGAAACTTTCAGAATCATATTCAAACAAGGAAATTATATTCACGCATATTCTGAAAACATGGAAGTTTCTCTTCCTTGCCGGACTAATTCCTTTATTAATTCTGATGTTTTCCGGAGAGGAAATTTTCAGATTTGTTTTCGGTGAAAAATGGTCGGAAGCAGGGAAGATAAGCGAATATCTCTGCATACTGACTTTTTTTATGTTTATAAGCTCGCCGACAAGCAGCGCAATGATCGTTCTGAGAAAACAAAAGTTTATGTTCTGGAACAGCCTGGCTGTGTTTATTTACAGACCTCTTGCGCTTTATTACGGCTATGCATCGGGAAATTTTATGAACGGCATAATTCTCTTTGTGATTCTTGAAGTGATTCAGATTCTGTTTTTTAATTTTATACTTGTCAGAAACACTTTAATATCAGACAGGGGAATAAAATCATGAATGTTTTTATAATTCCTTCCTGGTATCCCGGAAAAAATAATCCCGTTGACGGAATATTTATAAAGGAACAGGCTGATGCTCTTTCGGCTAATTATCCGGAACATAATTTTATTGTGTCTCACTGCGGAAATTTTTATCTGAGCTTGTCATCAGTTTTTAAATCAGTGAACACTCTGAAAGAATTTGCTAAAGCAAAACCTTTTAAAACAAGTTACAGAATAAATTATACCGAATATTTCAAACCTGCTCTGACCTGGTCGGATAAGTTAAACGGTGAATTTAAAAATATTCTGAAAGTTCACTTTGAAAACTTTACTGCAGCGGTGAAAGATTACGGTAAAATCAGTGTAATACATGCTCATGTTTCCTATCCTGCCGGTTATGCCGCAATGAAACTGAAACAAAAGTATAAACTGCCTTATATTCTTTCCGAGCATATGGGACCGTTTCCTTTCGAAAGATTCATTGTCAACGGAAAGATTTCTCATAAAATTTCCGAACCTCTGATTGAAGCAGATATTGTAACGGCTCCGAGTAATTATCAGTCGGAGAGAATTCATTCTTCTGGATTTAAGAAACCTGTTGTTATTCCGAATATGTTCAATGAAGAATTATTCTTTCCCGCCGGTAATAAATCAAATAAGGAAAGATTACAGTTCCTTACTCTCGCTGCATTTAAGAAAGAGAAGGGAATTTACGAACTACTTGATGGTATTTTAAAATCAGATGCCGGGAATAACGGATGTGAATTTATCATTGCCGGCAGCGGCGAGCTTGAAAATTACATAAAGCAATTCATTCTGAAAAACGATATGACCGGATATGTGAGACTTATTATCAGCCCTGACAGAAATGAAATCGTAAATCTTTTCAGAAACTGTGATGTATTCATATTACCGAGCAGACTTGAGTCATTCGGGATAGTTTACATCGAAGCTTTAGGATGCGGAAAACCGGTTATAGCGACTGACTGCGGCGGTCCCGCTGATTTTATAAATTCCGGTAACGGACTTCTGATACAGAAAGAAAATCCGGATCTGACAGCGGAAGCAATTAATTATATGAAAGAAAACATAAGCAATTTCGATCCTGCCGGAATCAGGAAATCTGCAGTAAATAATTTTTCTTCAAAAGCAGTCTGCTCCGAACTGATATCGCTGTATCAGAAGTTAACCGGTACCGGAAAATGAATTGTCCTACTTGTAAAAACAGAATATCATTGATTTACTGTTATGTTTAAAACATTTTGAATCTGAACTTATGAACAAAAAAAACATACTCATTGTATCGGCTACAAATCAGGACAGCGATCCGAGAGTTATACGTCAGATAAATTTCTTAAAAGATGATTTTGAAGTATACTGCTGCGGAGTTAAAAACTCAATTGTAAGCGAAGACAGATTTATCAGGCTGGAAACATTCGGCAACACGATTTTTTCTAAAATCATAACCGGTATTCTTAAGTTTCTCCGTTTATACCATACTGCTGAGTATTATATGCTTGATGTGAGATATAATATTAATACCGGCAAAGAATTTCCGTTCTTTGATCTTATAATAGCGAATGATTTTGACACGCTTGCTTTAACATTCAGAACTTTTAAATCGGAAAAGGTTATCGCGGATTTTCACGAATATGCTCCGTCTGAATTTGAAGACAAACTCTACTGGAAATATGTCAATAAAAGATACGTGATAAATCAGTGCAGAAAATATCTTCCTGAACTTGATGAGACAACAACAGTCTGCGAAAGCATAGCGCTCGAATATAAAAAAGAATTCGGTATTCTGCCTGCAGTAATAACAAATGCATCGGATTTTCATAATTTAAAACCATTACCAGTAAAAGAAAAAATCAGAATCATTCATCACGGCGCAGCCATAAGCTCACGTAAAATTGAATTAATGACAGAAACAGTCAGCCTGCTTGATGACAGATTTACGCTTGATCTCATGCTGATTCCGAACGAAAAAGATTATTATGAAAAACTGAAAAATTCTGTCGAAAAAAATGACAGAATCAATATTATCGAACCGGTAGGATTCAGTCAAATAATTCCGTTCTGCAATCAGTATGACATCGGATTGTTTTTGCTTCCTCCGGTTAATCTGAATTACAGATATGCACTGCCGAATAAATTTTTCGAATACATTCAGTCAAGACTCGCGGTGATTACGGGTCCTTCACCTGAAATGACGGCATACATTGACAGATACAGTCTTGGAATTCATTCGGAAACATTTGACCCTGCGGAAATTGCAGAAAAAATAAATAAATTATCAAATGAAGATATAATGAATTTTAAAATAAATTCGGATAAATCCGCAGAGAAATTATCTTCGGAAGAGAACAGGAAAATTCTGCTGGAATTAATTCATAAAACAATAAATTAAAAGTAAATGTGCGGTATTTGCGGAATAGTATCTCGCGAAAGCAAAACAGAATTTGAAATCATCAGAAAAATGAACGATGCAATCGCTCACCGCGGTCCTGATGACGAAGGATATCTTTCATATAATCCTATTTCAAAAAAAATCCGTGAAACAAAAAGCAGTGAAATGTCATCAGTAAGCATGAATGAAAATGATTACAGTCTCTATTTTGGTCACAGAAGATTGTCTGTTATAGACACTTCAGAATCGGGACATCAGCCGTTTAAAGATCCTTCCGGAAAATATTATCTGCTGTACAACGGAGAAGTATATAATTACATAGAGCTGAAGAAAACCATTTCCGGAAACGATTATAAATTCACTTCACATACCGATACTGAAATTGTTCTTTACAATTATATCAGATACGGCGAGAAGTGTCTCGAAAAATTCAACGGCATGTGGTCATTTGTGATACTTGATGTTGAAAAAAATCTGTTGTTCGGTTCCAGAGACAGATCCGGCGTCAAGCCGTTTTATTATTATTTTGACGGGAAGCATTTTATCTTTTCATCTGAAATAAAATCTCTGATAAAAGCTCCGCAGATCAGTAAAAAAATAAATCCCGTTTCTGCATTTGATTACCTGACACTCGGAAGGCTGAATGAAGAGGATAAGACATTGTTTGAATCTGTATATGAACTCGAGCCGTCATCATACTTTTATCTGAATCTTAATAATTTCAGTTTTACAAAGAATAAGTATTACAGTTTAAAATACACCGAAAGCAGGGAAAAGTTTGACGAAAAAAAATCTGTTCAGTACGTTGAAGAAGTACGAAATAAAGTAATCAATTCTGTAAATCTCAGACTTCGTTCCGATGTGAAAGTCGGTTCATGCCTGAGCGGAGGCGTTGACAGTTCGGCTATAGTCTGTGTAATCAATAATCTGCTTAAGAGTAATAAAATCGAGCAGGTCGGTGAAGTTCAGAAAGTTTTTACTTCCGTTTTTCCGGATACTCCGATAGACGAATCAAAATGGGCGTCTCTTATTGTCAAATCTACGGACACAGAATGGTTTAAAACTTTTCCGAAGCCGGATGAACTTCTCGGAGATCTTGAAAAACTTGTTTATGTTCAGGATGTGCCATTCGGATCCACGACTATTTATTCGCAGTTCAGAGTAATGAAACTTGCGGCGGAAAACGGAATTAAGGTTCTGCTGGACGGTCAGGGCGGAGACGAGCTTTTTTCGGGATATACCTATTTTTACAGATCTTATTTTAATGAACTGATTAAGAACGGCGATTACGGCACTCTTATAAATGAATTTCAGAATCTTAAAAATTCCCCGATCAGAAACGGGGATTTTTTCAGAGGAATTTTGATGAGTTTTGCAAAACTGTATCTTCCAAACGCCGTTAAAAGAAAACTCTTTGATTTAAAAGTCAACGAGAATACTTTTCTTAACAGGGATTTTTACAATGCTCATTATGACAATCTTGAAAAAGGAAGATTTGCCGAACATACGGATCTGAATTTTGCTTTGTATGAACAGTTCACAAGAACAAGTCTGAGAGAACTTCTTAAATACGAGGACAGAAACTCCATGAACTTTTCAATTGAAGCAAGAACTCCGTTTTCGGATGATGTAAATCTCATAGATTATGTATTCAGTATTCCTTCTTCGTATAAAATCAGAAACGGCTGGTCAAAGTATCTGCTGAGAGAATCGATGAAAGGAATAATTCCGGAAGCCGTCAGAACAAGAACAGACAAACTAGGTTTTGCAACGCCTGAATACAGATGGATGAACGATATAAAGGATCATCTGAAAATTTATTTCACTCCTGATCTTGACGAATATTTTGACACAAAGAAAATTCTGAATGACTGGGATGCAGTTTTTCAGAATCAGTCAAAAAAAGGTTTTACGACAATATGGAGATTTGTAAATTTTGCAATCTGGAAGAAAGTATACGGTATGTAATATGCCAAAAGCAGTGCTGATAACATCGCATTTCTGGGATTCAAAAAGAAAAGCAGGATTTCATAACATTGCGGAATCACTTCTCGGAAAAAATTACGAAGTTCTTTTTCTGACAGGTAACGCAAGCTACATTCATCATCTTAAAAGAGATTACAGGGCAGAACTATCGGGAAAGACTGAGCTTAATAAAATCATTCACGTAAAAGGAAATCTGAAAAGTTTTGTCAGATTTACCTCGCTCCATCCGGTAAATTATAAAAACAAATTTCTGAACCGGCTTATGCTTCCGTCCGTAAAAAAATACGAAAAAGCGCTTGCAGGATTCGGCGAGCTGAATAAATTTATAAGTGAAGCCGCTTTGATTGTGTTTGAAAGTTTTCCCGGGCTGCTTTGGTTTGATCACATCAGGAAAATAAATTCACGGGCAAGGTTTGTTTACAGGGTTTCGGATGACATGAGGCAGTTAAAGAAGCATCCGTATGTTATAGATCATGAAAGAAATATCATTGACAGGTTTGATCTGGTTTCTGTTCCGTCGGAATATTTTCTGAAAATATTTCCGGGATCAAATACAAAGCTTCAGTATCACGGAATTAACCGGGAGCTGTTTGACAAAGATTACAACAATCCCTATAAAAATCCGGCTACGTTTAAATTTATTTTTACGGGAAATGCGTATTTTGACCATGAGTTTCTGCAAATCGCATCCGCTGCTTTTCCCGAGGATGAATTTCATCTGTTCGGTCCGTTAAAAACTAAAATCAGAGGATCGAATGTTTTTTATTACGGTGAAACTGATTTTATGAAAACAATACCGTTCATAAAATATGCAGATGCCGGGATGCATACATTAACATATACAAAAGGCGCAGAGTCTTTCAGTGACAGTTTAAAGGTGATACAGTATATTTACTGCGGACTTCCAGTAATCGCTCCGGAGTTTATAAAAAATACAAAGTATAAATTCTTCGGCTACAAACCGGGAGACAGTGAAAGCATTATAAAAGCGGTTAAAGATTTAAAAAAAGCCGGCAGGGAAAATCAGATTCCTGATTTTATACAGAGCTGGGATGAATTAACAGGTAAATTAATAAACGGATAATGAGCGGGATTTTAAAAATCGGCATATTCGGAGGTACATTCAATCCGCCGCATATCGCTCATTCAATTGTCGCCGATAACGTGAGAGAACAGCTTAAGCTTGACAGAATATTGTTTATTCCTTCCGGTAATCCTCCTTTGAAAGAATCTATTTCACACATACACAGGCTTGCAATGACAAAACTCGCTTTCGGAAACGATGAAAATTTCGAGGTTAGCGATATTGAAATCAGAAATCCCGGGGAGAAATCGTACACCGTAAATACTCTTGCCGGGCTGAAAGAAATTTACAAAAAGGAAAAGGCTGAGTTATACCTTATTATAGGGCTGGACAATCTCATTGATTTTCCGAAATGGAAAGATCCGGAAAAACTGTTTGAACTTTCAAATATTATTGTGATGAACAGACCGGGATACAGAATTGAAAATACGGTTAATGATTACAGAGCAAAGGCAAAATTCATCAGAATACCTGAACTGGATATTTCTTCATCAGATATCCGGAGAAAAATTTCACTTGGACAGTCGGTAAGATATCTTGTCAGCAGAGAAGTTCTTGATTATATAACGGAAAATAATCTCTACAGATAAACAGACATTTGAAGCTTTACTGCCTTCAGTATATCCGCTTTCAGAAAAAAAAATCACTGAAAGTATGAAGTAAAAATTCTTAACTTGCATAAACCTGTTTCATAAAACATTCAGTCATAAAAAAACCAAATAAAAAATTATGAGCGAAGAATCCATTCAGCCTGAAATACAAACACCCGGAGAATTTCAGGATAATGAACAGCTTTCTACATCCGAAGCAATGTCGGGAGTAATCACGGCACCTGCAGAAACTTTTGAAACAATTGCAAACACTCCGAGAAAAAATTACTGGCTTATACCGATGCTGATTGCAGTAGCAATAGGACTTGTTTCGACATTTTTGTTCATGCAGGATGCAGAACTGACGGCTGCCACAATGGAGAAGCAGAAAGCAAAGATGAGAGAGAAATTCAGTGAAAATGTAAAAGAAGGAAAGATGACGCAGGAACAGGCGGACAAAGCGCTTGAGAGCATGAATCCGAGGGGAATGATGTTTAAGGTTTTCGGTTTCGGCGGAGCGGTTATTGGACCTTTTATAATACTTCTCCTTCTCAGCGTGATTTATCTGATCGCTCTGAAAGTAATGAAAGCGCAGTTTGAGTTTACGAATGTGCTTAATGTAATCGGGCTGGCATTTTTGATTGTAGCAATCGGAAATCTGATTTCAATGGCTGTATCTGTAATGAAAGGAAACATCACATCTTTTGGTCCGGCTTTATTTATGAATCCGGAAACATCTGGTGAAAAAATGTACACACTTTTTTCCAAGACAGATTTATTTTCTGTATGGTTTTACACTGTAATAGCAATCGGACTGAGTAAAATCGGAAGAATATCAATTGCGAAAACTGCTCCGGTAGTTTTCATTGTCTGGATAGTTTATGTGATTGCTTCATCACTGGCATTTTAAAGAAATAATTACTCTTAATTAGGTTTAGAAAATATGGAAGACGTCATAAGAGAAGATTTGAATTCTAAGAAAACTGATTCACCGGATAAATCACGGCTGGCAAAGAAATATTCAAGGACACATCAGATACTTTCCCTAGCCGAAACGATTTTATTTTTTGCTGTGATATTAATTTTTCTTTTTTCTGGACTTTCCAAAAAAGCCGAAGATTTTGCTTACACTTTCACCTCCGGCAGTTACACTGCTATGCTGATTTTTTTTGCTGTGATAGGAATTGCAGAAAGTGTCATTTCATTTCCGCTGGGATTTTATTCAGATTACATACTTGAACATAAATACAATCTTTCCAATCAGACTCTTGCAGGTTATTTCCTGGAAAAGCTGAAAGGACTGACATTAGGGCTTGTAATCGGGATTCCGGTGATGCTTGCATTTTTTTTCATACTGAAAACATACGGGGATTACTGGTGGTTTGCTGCAGGATTATTCATGTTTACATTTTCGGTAATAATCGGAAGACTTGCACCGACTCTTATCATGCCATTGTTTTACAAATTCATTCCGCTGGAAAACGAGACTCTGAAAGAAAGAATACTTGCACTCTGCAATAAGACGGGAATAAAGATTCAGGGAGTATTCACTTTTAACATGAGCAAGAATACAAAAAAGGCGAATGCGGCTTTTACGGGAATCGGCAAATCAAAAAGGATAATTATCGGTGACACACTTATAAATAATTTTTCCGAAAAGGAAATAGAATCCGTATTTGCTCATGAAATGGGACATTATACAATGAAACATATACTGAAGCTTATGACTGTTTCGACTGTACTTACATTCGCAGGACTGTTTCTGACGGCAAAATTATATGAATCATCACTCGGATACTTCGGATTCGAAAGCATATCGCAGATTGCGGCGCTTCCGCTCTTGTTTCTGTATCTGAGCATTTACGGGCTGGTGACTGCGCCTGTCAAGAATATTATTTCGAGAAAATTCGAACGTGAAGCCGATACATTTGCGCTTGATACAACAAAGGACAAAGAATCTTTTGTTTCTGCGATGGAAAAGCTTGCAGATCAGAATCTGTCGGATAAGACTCCCAACAAAATAATTGAATTTCTGTTTCATTCACATCCTTCGATCGAAAAAAGAATTCGGTTTGCTAAAAATTTTCCTCTTTAGAAGTGATTATTGTCTGTAACAGTACCGTATAACAGATAAATTTCATTTCAACACAATTCTTGCGGATAAATTATTTACAACGATAATCAGATTTATGGACTGATTTTATACTGAAATCAGGGTTTCAGAAAATTAATGTTAATAAAAGCTGATAAATTCAGAATTCAGATTATTGTTTAATTGCTAATTGAAAATTTATTGCATATTTTCATAAAAAAGTGAGGGGGTGAAAATGAAAACATTAAAGGAACTTCTCGGCGGCAGACCGGTGCATTTTGTAAGAACGGGAATGAGCATTATTGACGTTGCAAAGTTCATGGGTCTGCACAATATCGGCGCAGTCCCTGTGCTTGAGCAGTCAGAAACTCTTATACTCAAGGGAATATTTTCGGAACGTGATCTATTAAGAAGATGTATTGCAAAAGATCTGGATCTTGTTAACACGAAGGTTGATGATGTAATGACAAAGGAAGTTATAATTGTCGAATCCCACGACACGCCTGAATACTGTCTGCAGATAATGAAACAGGAAAAGATCCGTCATATTCCGGTCAGGGAAGAAAATAAACTTACTGGAATAATATCCATGAGAGATCTTATGCTGTATGATATTTCCGAAAAAGAAGAAAAAATAGAGATGCTGAACTCATATATACAGTTCAACGGATAGAGAGCACTGAAAGCCCCGAAATGTAATTTTATATGCAGAATTAAAATCATTCCATGTATTTAAAATTAGTAACAATAAATTTATATCCTTAACACGGCAATCCCACAGGTAAAAAACATAATTACAGAAATTACAAATTATTTAAAGGCGAATCTGAATTATACAATTCTGAGTATTATGTATCGCTGAACTTAAATAAATATAAAATCAAACATGAATTATAACGAAATAAAAACTCTCGGAGAGCTGAAAAAATCCGGTTACAAAGTTTTGTCTGTAAAAGACGAAATCAGAAAAAACCTAATAGAAAAAGTCGGGAAAAAACAGAACATTTTCGAAGGAATAGTTGGATACGACAAAACGGTAATACCTTCTATAGTAAATTCCCTTCTGGCAAAACATGATATTATTCTTCTCGGGCTCAGGGGTCAGGCAAAAACAAAAATAGCAAGAATGCTCCCTCAGCTTCTTGACGAATACATTCCGATAATAAAAGGTTCGGAGATTAACGACAATCCGTTTCATCCTATATCGCAGTTTGCGGTTGAAGCTGTAAAGGAAAAAGGAGATTCTGCCGAAATTGAATGGATATCCCGTGATCAGAGATACAGCGAAAAGCTGGCAACGCCGGACGTAAATATTGCCGATCTGATAGGCGATATAGATCCGATCAAAGCTGCCAATCAGAGACTTCATTATTCTCATGAAGGAGCAATTCATTTCGGAATAATCCCGAGAACCAACCGCGGTATATTTGTCATAAACGAACTTCCCGATCTTCAGCCGAGAATTCAGGTAGGACTTCTGAATATTATGCAGGAAAAGGATATTCAGATCAGAGGATTCAATATCAGAATCCCGCTTGATGTGCTGATGGTATTCACAGCAAATCCTGAAGATTACACTAACAGAGGAAACATTATAACACCTCTCAAAGACAGAATAGATTCACAGATAATAACTCATTACCCTAAAGTTCTCGAAGACGGAATCAGAATCACTGAAACTTATTCCTGGACTGAAAGGGATCTGAAGAAGAAAATTGTTATACCTTATTACTTCAGGGAGATAATCGAAATGACAGCCGTGCAGGCGAGACTCAGCGAATATGTCGATCAGAAATCCGGGGTAAGCGCCAGACTCACGATTTCATCAACTGAAAATCTCATCAGCAACGCGGAAAGAAGAGCAATAATGAACAATGATGACATGATAATGCCGAGAATGTGCGATGTAATGTCGATAATTCCGGGGATTACCGGAAAAGTTGAACTTGTTTTCGAAGGCGAGCAGGAAGGGGCGATTAAAGTTGCAAGAGCGCTTCTTTCAAAATCGGTCAGGGAAATTTACAAAAAATATTTTCCCGATCCGCTGACCAGAAAGAAGAAGAGCGTTGCAGAAAAAGAAGTCAGGGATCCTTATGCGGAAATAACGGAATGGTTTCAGTACGGAGGTAAAGTATGTGTAAAAGATGATATGACATTTAAGGAATATTTTTCGGAGCTGAAAAAAGTTGACGGTCTCGAAAAATTCGTCAGAAAATATCCTCAGTATTTTGAGAGCGAGTATGAGCTTGCATCGCTGATGGAATTTGTACTCGACGGACTTCATCAGAATTCAAAGATTGCAAAAGATGAGGTTGATTCCGTAGTAATGTACAAGGATCTTGTCGGAAGCATGTTTACGCAGAGCGGAGGAAGTTTCGGCGGATTTGAGGATGATGTTTACAGATAAAAAACAGATAATTTCAATATTTAACAATTATAGCAGGAACTGTCCTGAACATCTGAGCCGGAATCTCTTTCAGCCGAAAGAATTCTCCTGCAAAGTAAATAATCAAAGCCTTTTCTTTGATGCTTTACCGATTTATTATATTTTTTTAATCGGTTGATTTAAGTAAAATAATAAATAATGAAGAGGCAGGTTTCAATATTTTTCATATTTTCTGTATTATTATTTCTTGTTATATCTGCAGATAGTTTATCTCAGATAAGCAGAGATTCCCTGAAAACTGTTTCTGAGCCTGATTCCGCAGTCAAACCCGTATTCATTTCATCCGACAGCATTCCGAAAGCGGATTCAGACGTAGATGCGGTAATTAATTATACCGCAAAGGATTCTCTCGTTTATGACCTGAAGAATAAAAAAGTTTATCTTTATAATGAAGCGATCCTTACTTACAAAGATTTAAAACTCGACGCCGGAAGAATCAGTATTGATGAAGATACACAGATTCTTGAAGCATACGGCATACCCGATTCACTGATTCCGGGAAAATTCATCCAGTCTCCTCTGATGTTTCAG
Organism: Ignavibacteria bacterium; assembly: GCA_016788375.1. Classification (GTDB taxonomy): domain Bacteria; phylum Bacteroidota; class Ignavibacteria; order Tepidaquicellales; family Tepidaquicellaceae; genus JAEUSI01. The sequence continues at coordinate 14,110 of JAEUSI010000030.1, forward strand.
GGCAGCACAAAGTATGAAGGCGCAAAATTACTTTATAATTTCAAAACACAGCAGGGTAATGTTTCAATGGGATTCAGCGAAGCCGAAATCGGTTATTACTTCGGTGATAAAATTAAAAAAGTCTCAAGCGACGTGCTGTTTATTAAAAACGGAATCTACACAACATCAACTGACAGGGAAAATCCGGAGTATTATTTCCTCTCTCCGAAAATGAAAGTAATTCCGAACGATAAAATCATTGCGCAGTCTGTGTTTCTTTATATCGAAGGAGTGCCTGTATTCTGGATTCCGTTCGGTGTATTTCCGAATAAATCCGGAAGATCATCTGGACTTATTCCGCCTAAATTCGGCGATGACCAGCAGTACGGAAAGTATCTTTCAAATCTCGGTTACTTTTTTGCAATAAACGATTATACTGATCTTGCCCTGACGGGAAGTTACTTTTCAAACGGAAGGATAGATCTCTACGGAAGATTCCGGTATGTCAACAAGTATAATTATTCCGGAAATATTAACGGAGGGTATTCCAGAGTCCGGCTCGGTGAAAGCACCGATATTGACGCCTCAAGATCTGACGCATGGGGACTGAATGTAACACACAATCAGCAGCTGACTCCTTCGTCAAGACTCGATGCCTCGCTCGCTTTTGCAAGCAGCAAAAGTTATTATGATGTTACGACAAATTCATTGTCCGAACTGCTTCTCCAGAATATTTTATCAAATCTTACTTATTCGAAATACTGGGAAGGAAAGCCTTATACTTTTAACGTGAATTATTACAGGGATCAGAATTTACAAACTGGGGATGTAATAGAAAAACTGCCGCTCATAAACTTTTCCGTTTCACAGACTTTTCCTTTCGAAACAGGATCTTCTTCTTCAAACAATAAAAAACTTTATGAATATTTTTCATTTTCATACAACGGCAGTCTGCTGAATATTTATGAAAGAGCAACTGTTCAGAACAGTCTGAATCAGGACAGTTCATTCAAAGACTTCAGATCAGGATTTCTTAATACTGTCAATCTCGGATTTTCACCGAAGTTTGAATTCATAACGCTCGTTCCGTTTTTTACTTATAATGAAATCTGGTACAATAAATACGTGAACAGAACTTTTAATCCCGTTGACAGCTCCGTATCGACTGATTATGTAAACGCTTTCAAAGCTCTTCGATATTTCCGAACAGGCGTGAATTTCTCCACGAGATTTGTGGGAATTTTTAAACCTGATGTATTCAATGTAACTGGCATACGCCATACTCTGACACCTTCGCTGACATACAGTTATCAGCCGGATTTTTCGGATCCGAAGTGGGGATATTTCGGCTATTATACGGATGCTTCCGGTCAGAGAATAAGGTATTCCCTGTTTGAAAATGCAAGAGGGCTTTTCGGCGGCGCGCCGTCGGGTGAACAGCAGTCGCTGATTTTCAGTCTTGGAAATGTTTTTGAAATGAAGACAAGAGTTAATGATTCTACATTCAATAAATTTCAGCTTTTAAATTTTGATGCCGGAGTAGGATATAATTTCGCTGCTGATTCGCTTAATTTTTCCGAAATTGGTCTGAGTTACAGGACAAATGTAGGCAACATTCTCAACATCTCCGGAGGAGCGACGTTTAATCTTTATCAGTATGATTATTCAGCCAACAGAAGAATTAATAAATTTCTTGTTAACGAGGAAGGAAAACTTGCAGACATTACAAATTTTAATTTCAGCATGTCAACATCATTTAATTTCGGAATTACTTCGGATCTTGCGGAAAAGGAAATAGATTCTTCGTTCAGACTCGATACAATGATTCAGAAAGGCGACTATATCGGAAATCAGATTTCTAAATCAGATGAAGTTGATTTCAATATTCCGTTCAGCGGCGGATTCGGATATTATTATTCGGAATCCAAAATTAATCCGCAGGTTGTCACACGGAGTTCAAACCTTACCGGAAATGTTGCTTTTAATCTTACCGAAAAATGGAGGTTTACATTTCAGACAAGCTATGACCTTGTAAACAAACAGTTCACGGCTCCTTATGTAACCGCATACAGGGATCTGAACTCATGGGAGCTTAATTTCAACTGGTATCCGACCGGAACATACAGAGGATTTTCTCTTGAAGTAAGAATCAAAGCGCCGGAACTCCGGGACATAAAAATTTCAAAACAGACAAACAGAAGAGGAGTATTCAACTGATGCAAAAATATTCCGGAGCGGGAAATAAATTTATTGTTGTTGATAATCTTGACGGAAAATATTCTGATTCGGATTACGGGAAAACAGTTGCTGAGCTTATTTCACGAACTGAAAACAGCGAAACAGACGGTGTTATTTTTATTGAAAAATCCGGCAAAGCCGATTTTAAGATGAATTATTTTAATAAAGACGGTACCGGAGATGCTCTTTGCGGTAACGGATTGAGATGCACTTTTAAATATATTTTTGATAATGGTATATCTGAAAAGACAAATCTGAAAATCGAAGCAGTATCAGAAATTTATGACTGTAAATCCGAAAAAGACGGACTGATTGCGGTTGTATTTCCACCTCCGGTAAAAGTTAAAACCAATTTTAAGCTGAAGGTGCATTTTCAGGAATGGTGGGAATTGCTTAACTGTTCTTACGTTGACTGCGGATCCCCGCATATAGTTGTTTTTACGGATGAAATTGAAAAACCGAAGGTGAACAGTCTGGAAGAAGTTAATATTTCCGAATGGGGAAGAAACATCAGAATGCACAAAGACCTGATGCCAGAAGGAGCGAATGTGAATTTTGTGAAAGTTACCGGTAATGAAAAAGGCGAACTTGAAATCAGAAGTTACGAGCGCGGAGTGGAAGGCGAGACACTTGCCTGCGGTACCGGAGCGATTTCATCTGCTTTAATATTTTACATTTTAAGAAATCCGGTTAAGCCCGTCAGACTGCTTACAAGATCAGGAGAATTTCTTTTTGTTGATTTTATAATTGAAAAAAACAAACTCCTGAATGTAGTATTATCGGGAAATGCAGAAAGGATAAAATAAAAATGCCCGGTTTCGCCGGGCATTTCAGATATAAATTATGTTTAATTCAGATTAGAATACAATAAATCCGAGCGAAGCGTTCGTAAAGAAGTTCTGCTCATTTCTCCATAAATTGTTAAATCCGGCTGAAATATTCAGAGTAACGTAGTTTTCTATATAGAAATTAAATCCGGCTGTAACATTGTTATTTGCAGCTGACTTATCTGTTCCGATCGTACCGTTAATTGCTCCTAAAGAATCATAAGTATTCAGAAATATCTGATTCATTGTCATAGTATAAGCGGTAAAAAATGAAATTCTGTTTGTCATATTAAAAGAATAAGATAATCCTGCCTGTCCGAGATATAACTTGAATATACTGCTGTCCATCGGTGTCTGAGCGGTAGCTGATGCGATAATCTGATGTCTCAGTCCTATCGGATAAGCATATCTTCCTCTTATATCAATATTTGCCGCCGGCATTTCAATATTTACATTTCTTGTGAGTAAAACTCCGGAAATACCTGCTCTTATATCACCGCCCCAGGCTCTTTCATTTAAGAATTGATTGTTTCCGTATAATACGTCTCTTATTCTCATGAAACCGAGTGCAGACATACTTGTATAATTTGTTACGCCTGAATTCAAAATCTCCTTGTTTATGTCTTCAATAATCTTTGATTCATATAAAGCTTTATATTTATCTCTGTATTCGCTTTCTTTGTCAATAATCTGAGCAATTGCAAGCATTGTTGATTTAGGCATGAAACTTGAGGTAATTCCGCTTTTTTTCAGATCTTCATCGATTCTGATTGCTTTTGCAATAGAGGTTGCATTTACACGTCTTCCGTATCCAAAACCTCCGAATAATTCAATTGTCGGTCTGTTCTCAGTTCCGAATTCGCTCTGTCTGTAATAATTTGAATTTACTTCTCCGTTTACAAAATAACCGTGCGAATTGCTGAAATATTTGCTGAGATCAGCTGCCAGATCATATCTGTATCTTGTAGTGTCTTCCCTGCTCAGCTGGAATAATGATCCGCCAAGTGTTACCTGCCATGCATATGAAGGCGAAGAATAGAACTGATTATAAGCACCGCCTACATTCCATGAACTAGTAATGTTCAATGTAGAATCATCAGAATATGGATCAGTCTGATTCCAGTTGTAAAAACCGTTAATTAAAAATTTTCTTGCTGAACTGACCGGTAAATCAAAATCTGTTATTTTTACATTCTGCGAATAAGCTGCTGAAGTAAAAAACAGGAATAAAAAAAAGTATTTTAGAATTTTCATGAAATTCCCTTTCTATTTAGTTTTTAAGTATCAGCAATATAATACAATTTCTTTAAAATGTTAATGTAAAATTTAAAGTCGGAAAAATTTTTTCTGTATTGTAAATTTAGTAAAAAATGCCTTTTATTAAAAAAATCTGACTTTATAAAATAAATAAAAAAATTTGAATAAAAATCAATTAATTGTTTTAGGCGCAGGTCCGGGAGGATATGCAGCAGCATTTCTTGCTGCGGATCTGGGAATGGATGTGTTATTGATTGACGAGGAAAAAAATCCCGGAGGTGTTTGTTTATATAAAGGATGTATTCCGTCAAAAGCTTTGCTTCATCTGGCAAAATTAATTTCAGACTCGAAAGATGCAAAGAATTTCGGACTTAATTTTTCAAAGCCGGAAATAGATTTAAACAAAGTCCGTCACTGGAAAAATGATGTTGTAAATAAATTAACAAGCGGCCTCGGGCAACTCGGCAGACAGCGTAAAATCAGCTATTTGCAGGGATATGCAAAATTAAAAGACAACAGCAGCATTGAGTTTTCGGATAAATCAGGGAAGAGTGAAATTATTCAGTTTGATAATCTTATTATTGCAACTGGTTCGAGTCCGGCAAATTTTCCCGGAATAGACATTGATCATTCCGTTATACTTGATTCAACTTCCGCGCTCGACATAAACGACATTCCTAAAACAATGCTTGTAATCGGAGGAGGTTATATCGGACTTGAGCTCGGAACAGTATATGCAAATTTCGGTACGAAGGTAACGGTTACAGAAATGCTTCCAGGAATTTTAAACGGAGCAGATAAAGATCTTGTATCTGTATTGTCTAAAAAAGTGAACACTTTATTTGAATCTGTAAAACTGAGTACAAAAGTGCTCGAAATTAAAAAAGTAAAAAACGGAGTGAAAGTTACATTTGAAAATAATAATTCAGAGAAATCGGATGAAATATTTGATAAAGTTCTGATATCAATCGGAAGAAAGCCCAATTCAATAAATTTAGGTCTGGAAAACACAAAAGCTGAAACTGATGAAAAAGGATTTATTAAAGTTGATAAACAGCTCCGGACAGCCGAAAAGAATATTTTCGCAATCGGTGATGTTGCAGGCGAACCTATGCTGGCACACAAAGCTTCGCATGAAGGAAGAACGGCAGTTGAAGTCATAGCAGGACATAAATATGAATTCAGTCCAAAAGCAATTCCGGCAGTGGTCTTTACAGATCCTGAAATTGCATGGTGCGGGATCACTGAAGAGCAGGCAAAAATGCAGAACATGAACGTTACGGTTTCTAAATTCCCGTGGGCTGCATCCGGAAGAGCAATGACACTCGGCAGAACAGATGGTCTGACCAAACTAATAATCGATAAAGATTCGGGAAGGATTCTCGGAGTCGGTATTGCCGGAACGGGAGCAGGCGATCTGATCTCTGAATGCGTACTTGCGGTTGAAATGGGAGCAAATGCAGATGATTTAAAGCTTACAATTCATCCTCATCCGACTTTGTCCGAAACAATCATGGAAGCTGCGGAAGTTTTTTTTGGTCAGAGTACACATATTTTCAGACCCAAGAAATAAATTGGAAATTAAAAATTAGTATTAATCATATACTGGTTTCAGGATACATGTTTCAAATTAAAAATCAGGGATTTACTGGTTTTTTTTTCAAGCTCCGGAGATTGTGTGAAAACGAAATTATTGTAAAAACCTCGAAGACTCAAAGGTTCGAAGATTCTATTTTTGCAGGTTTATAACATAGAGTCTTTGAGGTTTTGAAGTTTATGCTTTGTTTTTACACACGTTCTCCGGATTTGTGTAAGCATACTGTTAATAATTTTAGATATGAAAACAACCGGCAGAAATTTCGAAAATGAGTTTGTTTTTAAATCTTCAAGAAGCGGGGGTAAAGGCGGTCAGAATGTCAATAAAGTTGAAACAAAGATCGAGTTGAATTTTGATATTGCAAATTCCCAGATTCTTAATGAAGACGAAAAAAAGAGGATTCAGTCAAAGCTTAATAAAAGAACAGATAAAAACGGAATCCTTCGTATAATATCTCAGTCAGAGCGTTCGCAGTATATGAACAGATTAAAGGCTCAGAAAAGATTTTATGAGTTAATTGAAAATGCATTAAAAAAAGATAAGGTCAGAAAGAAAACTAAACCTACTGAATCTTCAAAAGAAAAAAGAATCACTTCAAAAAAGTTAATCTCCGGAAAGAAAGTAATGAGAAAAATTTCTGATAAAGACTTTTCGGATTAAACATCTCTGCTTTCATCAGGCTCTTTTCAGCACGGAACATTGTTTTCAGTATTTCCGATTTAATGTTACTTCTGTGTCAATGCCTGCCTCGCAAGGCGTGCGGGCGGCTCTGTGTTACAACAACATTAAAACATAAACTCTGTTTTTTCAGAACAGGGACAGCGAGACACGGAGAATTTTGTTTGTTGGGTTAAATTCCTTCCTCTGTGTCACTGTGTTAAAATGACAATTTAAATAAACTATAAAATTATCAGAAGAGGATTTTCGAGCGCATCGCAAATCCATCTCAGAAATCTTGCTGCATCAGCTCCGTCTATAATTCTGTGATCATAGGTCAGTGAAAGCGGCAGCATCAGTCTCGGCTCGAATTTTTCATTAATGTAAACAGCTTCTTTTACGGCTCTTGATACTCCGAGTATTGCAACCTGCGGGGAATATACGACCGGATTAAAATGTGTTCCGCCGATACCGCCGAGATTTGAAATTGTAAAATTACCGCCGTCCATTTCTTCGGGAAGAATTTTTTTACTTCTTGCTTTTTCGGCAAGCTGTCCGAGTTCAGCTGAAATTTCGTTAACAGATTTTTTATCTGTATTCTTAATTACCGGAACAAGAAGTCCTCTGTCCGTATCTACGGCTATTCCGATGTTGACATATTTTTTATAAATTATTTCCTTTTTGTTCATGTCAATGCTTGAATTGAACTGAGGAAATTTAATCAGAGCAGCCGAACAGATCTTTGCAAGTATTGAAGTTATAGTAAGACCGGCGTTTTTATTTTCTGATTTAGAAATCATTTTTTTTCTGAATTCTTCAGCAGATGTGATATCGGATTTATCTGACTGCGTAACCATCGGAATTGTTGACCATGCATAACTCATTGAAGCAGCTGTCAGCGCTCTGACCTTGCTCATAGATATTATTTCCGTTTCACCCCATTTCCTGAAATCCGGCAACGGCTGATTTGAAACCGGAACACCCGTTCCGGCAGTTGAAGTCAACTTTGATTTAACATGATTTTTTACGTCTGATTCCAGTATCCTGCCGCTCTGGCCCGAACCTGTAACTTGATCAATTTCAACTCCGAGTTCACGCGCAAGCCTTCTCACTGAAGGTGAAGCAGGAGCAGATTCGACTGTTGCATTATATTGCGGTGTGTCTTCTGATCTGACAATATCCGGAGTTTTTTCATCTGAATAGGATACTTTTTTTTCATCTGTAAGAACTGATTCAATTTTAAACTCTGTTGCAGCCGGCTTTTCGGTCTCTGTCTTAATTTCAGATTTTACATAATTACCGCTTTCTTTTTTACTTTCTTTAATACCGGCACCGGTACCGTTAGACTCAATTTTTAAAATAACGCTTCCGATCTTTATGCTTTCACCTTCTTTTACGTTAATTTCTTTAACTGTTCCTTCTTCGGAAGAAGGAACTTCGAACATTGCCTTGTCTGTCTCAAGTTCAATAATCGGCTGATCAATTTTAATTTTATCGCCGACAGAAACAAGGATTTTAACTACATCACCTGTTTCGACATTATCTGAAACTTCAGGCAGTCTGATTTCTTTTATCATATTAAATTTTAATTTTCTTAAACTTTAACCGGATCAGGTTTATTCTGATCCAGTCCGAAATCCTTTATTGCTTTATTCACTTCACATACCTTCACCGTGTTTTTACGAACAAGGGCATTCAGCGCGGCAACTGTAATGTATCTGTAATCCACTTCAAAGAAGTTTCTCAGTTCTTCCCTTCCGTCGCTTCTGCCGAAACCGTCGGTTCCGAGAAAATAAAACTCGCCCGGTATCCACTTTTCAACAGTTGCAGGAAGAGCTTTCATGTAATCCGATGCCGCCACAAATACTCCGGTTTCGTTTTCAAGAACCTTGCTTAAATAAGGTTTGACAGGTTCCTTTTCCGGATTGAGCATATTTACTCTTTCGGCTGCAACTGCATCCGTATAAAGCTCCTTATAACTCGTAACGCTCCATACATCAGCAGATACATTATATTTTTCATCCAGCACTTTCGCTGCTTTTATGACTTCGTTGAGAATTGTTCCGCTTCCGAACAGATGAACCTTCGGACTGTTCTTTTTATTTTCCGATTTTGAATATCTGTAAATTCCTCTCAGAATTCCTTCTTCTACTCCTTCAGGCATCGGAGGCATCAGATAAAATTCATTCATCACAGTCAGATAATAAAAAATATCTTCCTGTTTTTCAAACATTCTGTGCATTCCGTCCCTGATAATTACAGCGAGTTCGTATGCAAATGCCGGATCATAACATTTCATATTCGGAACAGGATAAGCAAGTATATGACTGTTACCGTCCTGATGCTGAAGTCCTTCACCGCTGAGTGTCGTCCTTCCTGCCGTTCCGCCTATCAGGAATCCTCTTGTCCTGCAGTCTGCAGCAGCCCAGATAAAATCCCCGATTCTCTGAAGACCGAACATTGAATAAAATATAAAAAACGGAATCATGTTAATCCCGTGTGTGGCATAGGAAGTTCCTGCAGCAATAAAAGATGAAATCGAACCTGCTTCGGTAATTCCTTCTTCAAGAATCTGCCCGTTTTTTTCTTCCTTGTAATAAAGCAGACTGTCTTTGTCAACAGGTTCGTAAATCTGACCGATATGCGAATAAATCCCGACCTGCCTGAATAACGATTCCATCCCGAATGTCCTCGCTTCGTCGGGAACAATAGGAACAATATATTTTCCGATTTCCTTGTCTTTTAAAAGCTTTGAAAGAAGATGTACAAATGCCATTGTAGTAGCAACTTCCCTGTCTCCGTTTCCTTCATAAAATTCAGCGAAAAGTTTTTCTGTATTAAACTTCAGCGGAGGAGATTTAACTTCTCTTTTCGGAATAAATCCGCCGAGTGATTTTCTTCTCTGAAGAATATATTTAATTTCCTCGCTTTCCGGAGAAGGTCTGTAAAACGGCGTCTCAGCAACATCCTCGTCCGAAATCGGAATTCCGAATCTGCTTCTGAACTCCCGCAATTCCTGCTCGTTTAATTTTTTCTGCGAATGGGTAATGTTTTTTCCCTCGCCTGCTTCGCCGAGTCCGTATCCTTTGATAGTATGAGCAAGTATTACCGTCGGCGAACCTTTATGATCAATTGCATTTTTATATGCAGCATAAACTTTCGCCGGATCATGTCCGCCGCGGTTAAGTTTCTGAAGCTGACTGTCCGAATATCTGCTTACAATTTCAAGCAGTCTTTCATCAGTTCCGAAAAAATCCTTTCTTATATAATCACCGCCTGATACTGTATATTTCTGAAACTGTCCGTCAACGACTTCATCCATCCTGTCTTTCAGCAAACCGTATTTGTCTCTTGCAAGTAGCGGATCCCAGTCGCTTCCCCAGATTACTTTTAAGACATTCCATCCGGCTCCCTTGAAAATAGCTTCGAGTTCCTGTATAATTTTTCCGTTTCCTCGGACAGGTCCGTCAAGTCTCTGCATATTACAGTTAATCACAAATATAAGATTGTCGAGTTTTTCTCTGGAAGCAAGCGTAATTGCACCGAGTGATTCCGGTTCATCCGTTTCACCGTCACCGAGAAAAGCCCAGATTTTCTGTTTTGAAGTATCAAGAATTCCCCTGTCTTCGAGATATCTGTTAAATCTTGCCTGATAAATTGCCATTATCGGACTCAGTCCCATTGAAACAGTCGGATATTCCCAGAATCTCGGCATGAGCCAGGGATGAGGATACGACGAAAGACCGCGCTTATTTGATGATAATTCCCTCCGGAAGTTATTCAGATCGTCTTCAGTAATCCTTCCTTCAAGCATTGCCCGCGCATAAATTCCCGGAGCAGCATGTCCCTGAAAATAAATAATATCCCCGCCGCTCGGATCTTCTTTTCCCCTGAAAAAATGATTAAATCCTACCTCAAGTAAAGTTGCAGCCGATGCATAAGTTGAAATATGACCTCCGATCCCGTTAAGCTCACGGTTTGCCCTCACAACCATAGCCATTGCATTCCACCTGAGTATGCTTTTTATTCTTCTTTCAATCTCACGGCTTCCGGGATAAACCGGCTGTTTGCTGACCGGAATAGTGTTTATGTAAGGTGTATTTGCTGTAAAAGGAATGTTTATTCCGAGTTCCTGCGCTCTGATCTGTAATTTTCTCAGTAATTCGGTCACTCTGTCTGATCCCTGACTCTGATAAATGTAATCCAGGGATTCGATCCATTCGTTGTTTTCGGTTTCTCTGATCTTTTTTAAATCTTCGCTCAAATTTAATTTGGGTTAGTTTTATAGCCGGTGAAAATAATTATTTCTATTGAAAGAATAACTCTCATAATTTTTCTTAATACATGATTTTTTTAAATGTGTCTGTAAAATGAATGAATAATGCAGATTACCGCATTATTTTCATCCGGATTAATAATATTTTAAAGAATCTGAGATGATTCAGAGGGTTTCTGTCGGCGGAAAGATAAGTAAATAATTACGGTGAAAACAAATATTACTCCTCCCTGTATAAAATAAGTCTCTTTCGAAAGAGTATAAATATTCATAAAAAGCAGCTGATCCGGAAAAGTAAATTTGTCAACCGGATTGCCGGGTATATTGAACATCGGAATATATACTTTTGAAAGAATGAATGAGAAAATTGTCAGGATAATCAGCTGGATATTATTCATATTCAGATCTCTCAGCACAAGCACGGTTAACAGTAAAATAAACGGTACAAAATACGAGATAAGTCTTGCTTCTGTAGCGAAAAGCATTAAGAATGAAATTATAAACGAAATCACAACACCTGTTCCCAGTTCATAAATATGAACTTTGTAATACTTCATAAAAAGAAACAAAAATATAAATACAGGACCGTAATATGTAACTGCCGTAACAATAAATACCAGAGGTTTTGTCACACAGTAAACCGAAATAAAATAAAAGAGCTTTGCTGCTGATCCTCCGTCAACAGCTTCACTGTTGCTGAGATATTTCTGAACGGCATACATCAGTATGTAAATTAAGACACAGAGTATCAGATAACCGATTTTAATTTCACTTAAAGTCTTTTTTATCAGATTAAAATAATTTCTGAATGAAAAACCGAACGGTAGAATCTCTGAAAGCCAGTATGACATAAGAAAAAAATTCATAACAGCCGTTATATACATTAGCCGGTTGTATATCTGCGTGTCAATTAAAGAAAGACTCCCGGTTTTAAGATAAATGAAAATGTAATAAACCGCATTCAGCAGAAACGGAAGTGAAATCAGGCAGGGAAGTATAAACCTTTTTATTACTGAAGAACTGCCGTTTGAATTTTCCGGGGTTTCGAGTTTTTTATACGGAAAAATTATAAGCAGCAAACTTACAACAATTAATACCTGCCATGTAAATGCGCCTATTACAGCAATTACAATTTTTGCAAAAGTATAATTCTTCAAATGAGAATACAGCAGGCAGAAACCGAGAAAAAATGCCGTTGTATCCGTGAGTACGGGATAATAGAATGTAAATTCAGCAATACCAAAACTCACAAATCCGAGTACAAATCCTGCCCAGATATATTTCAGTTCCAGACCGAATATCTTTGAAATCCTGTACCATAAATTCGTGCAGATAAGCAGAAGTCCCAGATTATAAAGCTGAAAAGCATAGATTATATATGTCGTCTTTTTCGGCAGATGAAGTATTCTCAGTATCGAGTCAACGGCAAATGACGGAAACACTCTCTGAATGCGGTACATACTCAGATATTTTCCGAATACCGATTCATAAAAGTTTTTTGTGATATTTCCGTAAATGACACCGTCATAACCGAAGCCGTTGTTGACATTTATTACACCTCCGTAAAAATAATAAAACAATCCCCATGCAAGAAACAAAGCAGGCATTGAATACTGGGGGTAATTCAGAAATCCGGAAAATGCTTTTTTAATTATTTGCAAAATTTTATGTTACAGAAGAATTTTGATTTTATAAAATGAGTTTCAGAGTTTTACTGTTATACAGTTTAAAAAAGAGGAATTTGATACTTCCTTTATTAAATGTAAAATATTTAAATTTTAGTTTAATAATAAGATTTATTTTTATATCCGTACTGACACAAAAAAATAATGTTAAACTGAAAATAATTATAGTTATTTTAAAAATACAGATTCTGAAAATCACACATTAATTAATTTTTTTAAATTATACCATTAATATGAGAACACTCATTTTACTTTTATGCATTATTGTTACGGGAATAATATTTTTTTCTTCCAATAATTCAACTACAAGCCGGAACAACCTTTCAAATTATTACGAAGATAAAGACTATATTGACGGCGAGCTGATTGTAATGTTTAAAACTAAAACTGATGCGGACGGATTTGTAAATAATTACAGAAACATAGACCTTAAGATTAAAGAAGTAATGATAGAAGAAATGAATATTTATCTGTTTGAATATGACACGCGAAAATCCGCTGCAGTTGATGCATTATTGTCTGTTATGCGAAACGATAAAGTTGCCATAGCGCAGTTCAATCACCGCTTCAAAGAAAGAGCAGTTTTTCCTAATGATACAAGATTCGCAGAACAGTGGGACAAGCACAATACTGGTCAGACCGGAGGTACTCCCGATGCCGATATTGATGCACCTGAAGCATGGGATAAATCCACAGGCGGAGTTACCGTTATGGGAGATACAATTGTCGTTGCAATAGTTGACGGCGGTCAGCAGACAGATCATCAGGATCTTGATACATGGGTTAACCGCGGGGAAATTCCCGCCAACGGAATCGATGACGACAATAACGGATACATAGATGATATTTACGGTTGGAATGCCGGAACGAACAACGGTACAATTCCAGCCAATCAGCACGGAACTCACTGCGCCGGAATTGCCGGAGCAAAAGGAAATAATAATCTCGGAGTTGCCGGTGTTAACTGGAAAGTAAAAACAATGCCTGTCGTTTACGGCTCGGCTACCGAAGCCAATGCTGTGAAAGCTTACGGATATGTGCTTAAGCAAAGAAAAATTTATAATTCATCCAACGGCACACAAGGAGCTTTTGTCGTTTCAACAAATTCTTCATGGGGAATCGACAACGGTCAGCCTTCAAATTATCCTCTCTGGTGCGCATTCTATGATTCTCTCGGAAAAGCAGGGATACTCAGCGCAGGAGCAGGACCGAATAACAATGTTAACATTGATGTCGTCGGTGATATGCCGACTACATGTCCGAGTTATTTTATGATTGCAGTGACAAATACCACAAGCACAGACGCAAAAAACAGCGGTGCAGGTTACGGTCCGATAAATATGGATCTCGGAGCTCCCGGAACCGCAATTCTTTCAACGATTCCGACTAACGGTTACGGACTTCTTACGGGTACATCCATGGCTACGCCGCAGGTTGCAGGAGCTGTCGGATTGATTTACGCCGGCGCAAGCAATATTTATATTCAGCTTGCAAAGACAAGACCCGATTCGGCTGCTGCATTATTCAAAAAGTTTATAATGGAAAGCGTTGATACAATCCCTGCGCTGACCGGTATCACAGTTTCAAACGGAAGACTTAATGTCAGCAAAATGCTTCAGAAAGTAAGCATTTCAAATGTACCGGTATTGTATCCTTTTCAGTTAAACTCTCCTGCTGCCGGCAGCAGAATTGTTTCTCTTCCAAATGACAATACGGTTTATAATTTCATCTGGGATACTTCCGCCACAGGCGCAACTTACAGATTTGTATTCGGAAGCCCGACAACTTCTCCGAGGAAGATTTCAATTCCTGCCGGAATAAATAATCTTCCGTTGTCTTCAGGTCAGCTTGATGTTATGCTTGCAGGCTTGGGTCTAAATCCCGGAGATTCTCTCGTCGGTCAATGGGACGTATGGGCTTACAGACAGCTTCCTCTTAACGACTCGCTCAAGTCTTCAAACGGTCCGAGAGCAATTACTCTTAAAAGAGGAGTTCCTTCTCTGTCGGCTTTCAATCTTATTTCTCCCCCGTCGGGAACAACAATTACTACTTCCGTTTTCAATTCGACTCCGATCAACATC
>JAEUSI010000310.1 GCA_016788375.1 Ignavibacteria bacterium
AGCGTTACAATGCAGACTCGAAGCGTTACAATGCAGACTCGAAGCGTTACAACGGAGACTCGAAGCGTTACAATGCAGACTCGAAGCGTTACAATGAGGACTCGAAGCGTTACAATGAGGACTCGAAGCGTTGCAAAATGCACTGATACAGAACAAATTGAAAAAAATGTCACTGGAAAAACAGAGAGAATTCAGAGTTTTTACGATTTAAGCGGATTATGGGACAGAATTAGAGAGTAACATAAAAGCAAAAACGCATAGTTCGAAGCAGTATTTTCTTTTACGGAGGAATGGACACTTGAAAAACCCCGGAGCGCAAAAACCTCTTTTGAAGAGAGTGTCTGAAAATTTCTGAAATTCCCATTTCCGCAGTGAGCATTGGAATTAGTTTAATCCGGCATTCAGTAATACTCATGCGAAGTCACACTGTGGGGACAAAAGCCGCACCATCCACTGTTGATAAACCCCGCACATTGAACCCCCCTTAGTCCCCCCTTTGAAAAAGGGGGGAAACAGGGGGGTTACACGCTCTTTCCCGTTTCCGCAGTGAGATCGGAAGAGCGTCGTGTAGGGAAAGAGTGTTCTCTTCAGTGTAGATCTAGGTGGGCGCCGGGTGATTAAAAGTCGGGGGGGGGG
>JAEUSI010000311.1 GCA_016788375.1 Ignavibacteria bacterium
CGAATAACAAAGCCGGAGCTGATCAACAGTCGCTCCGCTGTTTGGTCCAAATACAATCGCAGTCCAGATTCTGCCTGCAGTCATTCCGACCTGTTCTGTACAGGTTGCAATTCCTTTTGTTCCTGTTACTGATGAAACTAGCCCTATATGAATATTGTCAGTCTGATTCGTTTCAGTTCTGACTAAATGTAACGGAAATTCTTCACCGGGCTTTGTCACTGAACCGGTTAAAATATCAAGACGTTTTTGTATTTCTGTGACAGCATCCGTATTTGAAGTTTGTTTTGCTGCCAATAGTCTGCTCTCGATTTCGGATATCTCTTTTGAATTAATCCTTTCTGCCTGATAATTATTTCTCTCAGATCCCTCTGTCTTTACTTCAGCCGGAATTTCCTTCGGCTGAAGTTCCTTATTCTGCGGATATGCTGCACTGCATATCAGAATAATGATAATTGATAAAAGTGTTTTTAAGTACATTATTCCTCCTGTGTTTTTAAAGTGTTTTTAAAGTGTTTATAAATAGTTTAGATTAGTAAATACGGATAAATATTATCCCGGTCTGTCTTTTGACCCGCTGAAAAATGCTTTAACTGCATTTGTAAAGCAAAGAAACTTTTCAGGGGTTTTC
>JAEUSI010000312.1 GCA_016788375.1 Ignavibacteria bacterium
TGGCGCGCGCCGGCTCGCTTCTCTTCCAAAGAACCCGGATGCCCGTCGACCTTGGCGATTATTCGCAGTGGTGGGAGTTCAGCTTCGGGACCGACTGGAGGCATCCGCACGGGCCGGACAGCGATCTGGACGAGTTGTGGGATCATCCGGTCGTCCATGTCGCCCATGCGGATGCCGAGGCCTATCTGAGCTGGGCGGGCAAGGTGTTGCCGACGGAGGCCGAATGGGAATTTGCGGCGCGTGGAGGACTCGACGGCGCGGATTATGCGTGGGGCGATGAGCTTGCGCCGGGCGGGGTCTGCCAGGCCAATTACTGGCAAGGGATGTTTCCTTACAGCAATCTGCTCGAAGACGGATACGAGCGGACATCGCCCGTCCGCTTCTATGCGCCGAACGGATATGGATTGTACGACATGATCGGCAATGTCTGGGAATGGACGGCCGATTGGTATGCGCTTCCCAAGATCGAGAGGAAATCGAAGGGCAGCTGTTGCATACCCGCCAACCCGCGCGGAGGCACACGGCGGGCGAGCCTGGAGGCCGGCGCGGGACCGAAGGCGTTTGGGCGAAAAGTCCTGAAGGGCGGATCGCATCTTTGCGCCGCCAGCTATTGCCAGCGCT
>JAEUSI010000313.1 GCA_016788375.1 Ignavibacteria bacterium
ATCTTAAAGTGGGTGATACCAACGACCGTACTTCAAAAGGCACATCAGACTATGTATGGGCTTTGCAGGACATAAGCTTTGAAGTTCAGAAAGGCGAGGTTTTGGGCATAATAGGCAAAAACGGAGCCGGAAAATCAACATTGCTTAAAATCCTTTCAAGGGTTACTGCTCCTACCACAGGTGTCATAAAAACAAAAGGACGTATTGCCTCTTTGCTTGAAGTAGGAACGGGTTTCCATAGCGAAATGACCGGTCGTGAAAATATTTATCTTAATGGAGCCATTCTGGGAATGACCAAAAAGGAAATCAGGTCGAAAATAGATGAAATTATAGAATTCAGCGGATGTCAACGCTATATCGATACTCCGGTAAAAAGATACAGTTCCGGAATGACCGTGCGTTTGGCGTTTGCTGTAGCAGCATTCTTAGAACCGGAAATTTTGGTCGTAGACGAAGTACTTGCAGTTGGTGATGCAGAATTTCAGAAAAAGGCAATTGGTAAAATGCAGGATATTTCCAGAGGTGAGGGCAGAACAGTACTTTTTGTGAGCCACAATATGGCGGCAGTAAAGAGTTTATGCACCAGGGCTGTCCTGATAGATAATGGAAGATTTGTTTTTT
>JAEUSI010000314.1 GCA_016788375.1 Ignavibacteria bacterium
AGGGTGTTCCAGTGTTAATTTATATAAAATATTGAGGAATACAGGATTACTTTATCAGTAGCATTTTCTTTGTCTGTGAGAATTTATCCGCCCTGAGTGTATAAAAGTATACTCCTGCAGGATAATTTGAAGCGTTAAAGTCATACCTGTATGATCCCGGACTCTGTTTGCCGCTGAACAATTCTGTTACCTCTCTGCCGCTGATATCAGAAACAGTAAGAGTTACCCTGCTGCCGGTCTTTAATTCATAATAAATTACCGTCGAAGGATTAAAAGGATTCGGATAATTCTGACTGAGACTGAATACTTCAGGATTCTGATATGCATCCGTAACAGAAGTGGAAATATTATCATTGTACTTATAAACTTTTCCCAGAGTTGTTCCGGTCCAGAGTGTGCTGCCTTTGCGCGATTTATCAAGTACGCTGAATCCTCCGGGATCAGTAAGCTGTATTGTCCATGTTGAGCCGCTGTCAGCGGAATACTTTATATATGTATGGTCAAAAGGATCGGGTATATACCAGCAGTGTGAATTTATAATTGCAGCATCTTCATTAAGCCCGAGAGAATTATCTGACGCAGTCCAGTTATTGCCTCCGTCCTTCGTAACATAAACAAAT
>JAEUSI010000315.1 GCA_016788375.1 Ignavibacteria bacterium
ATCAAAGCACAAATGTTACGGGCTATTTTACCAAGACCGTTTCGGTCAGTAATCCCCCGCCACTTACGGTATCCATCTCTGGTCCCGATTGTTTCCCTAAATTTTCCGGTTCACACACATGGCATGCGCAACCGTCTGGCGGAAATGGATCATACAGCTATCAATGGACATCATCTAACGAAAGCGGTATTTTGGGAACCGGCCCGTCACTCACCAAGTCTTATGGGCCGGGCTTTTGGCTGTATCTGACTGTGACCAGCGGAACACAGACGGCTTCTACATCTTTAGGTGTGGGCGAATGCAGCGGCGGCGGCGGTGGCTTAGAAAAGAGAAACGGTGAAGCGTCTGTAATTCCCGATCAATTCGAGCTATCACAGAATTATCCGAATCCGTTTAATCCTTCGACGACCATTTCATTCGGCATTCCGGAACCTTCGAATGTAACTTTAATGATCTACAACATTCAGGGACAAGAAGTAAGAACGGTGTTTGGAAATTTCTTAGATGCAGGCTATTATGATGCCGTCTGGGATGGCAAAGACGATGAAGGCAATCAGGTATCTAGTGGAATTTATATCTACAGGCTTCAAGCCGGAAAGTTTTTACAGTCGAAGAA
>JAEUSI010000316.1 GCA_016788375.1 Ignavibacteria bacterium
CGCGGCGGGCTGGCAAGTGCTCACAGTCGAAGCGGGGGGGGTGCAGTGATTCTTGCCTGTCATCCTGAGCGCAGCGCAGGATCCATCAGCATGTGCGCTGGCGGACACCGTGATGGATTCTTCGCTTCGCTCAGAATGACAAACCGGGGGAGGCACCATGCACTTTGAACACTGGCAATGGGTGCTGCTGGTGATCGGCGCGGCGGCGGCGGGATTCTCCAAGACCGGCATCCCCGGCACCTCGATTCTCTTCGTGGCGATCTTCGCCAACGTCATGCCGGCCCGGCAGGCGACGGGACTCGTGCTGCCGCTGCTGATCTTCGCCGACCTGTTCGCGTTCGCGGTTTACCGGAAGAACCTGGAATGGCCGCGCGTCGGGCGCCTGCTGCCGTGGGCGCTGGGCGGGGTGGTGCTCGGCTGGGCGGTGCTGGGCCGGGTCAACGACGCGCAGACCGCGCGTATCGTCGGCGGGGTCATCGCGCTCATGCTGGCATTGCACCTCTGGCGCAAGTGGCGGGCGCCGGGGGCCGCCGAGGTGAGCCCGCCGACGTGGCTCGGGCCGCTGGCCGGCGTGCTGGCGGGCTTCTCCACGATGGTGGCCAACGCCGCCGGCCCC
>JAEUSI010000317.1 GCA_016788375.1 Ignavibacteria bacterium
CATGATTGCGTTTCCCTATCTTCCCATGTCCCGCACCGGAATGGGCATTGGCATGTTCTTGCTGGGCTTCTTGGTCTTTATTCCGGACTCCCTGATCTCGGGGACGGCTGCGATCGATTTTGGAACCAAGCGGGGAGCTTCCACGGCCCATGGGCTGATCAACGGAGTTGGCTCACTGGGCCAGATGGTTGGGGTGATGCTTCCAGGTGCCGTCGAAGCGTACCTGCGGGCGGGCCAGGACATTTGGCTGCCGATTTTTGTGGGCTTGGGTATCGCACTGGCGCTGGCGGCTTTGCTGCTTGCCCCGCAATGGAACCGAGTGCCGCCCCAGGGGGGGTAGGGATAAGTTTAGATTTTAGATTTTGGATTTTAGATTTTGGATTTTAGATTTTGGATTGGCCGACCTGGGCTGGCAGCTGGTCTTTCCCAGCACGAACAACTCCTGGTGTGCCACCGAACGATTGAAAACGTATCCTCTACCATTCCGACTGAGATGTGGCGCCCTCGTTCATTTGAGCGTTGCCAGTTCGGCCACTTCTCGGGACAATCATCTCCACAATGGATCCGACGCATATTGACTCA
>JAEUSI010000318.1 GCA_016788375.1 Ignavibacteria bacterium
TGGCAATACATCAAGGCGGAGAAGATTCCGCTGCCGAATCTGTATTTCACCCACGAGCGGGTGGTCTTCAAACGCGCCGGCGCGTGGTTGGCGGTGTCGGAATTCGTCACTCTGGGAGAGGACGAGGAGCCGTTGAAGAAGACCGTCCGCTTCCGCACGATCGGGGACATGACCTGCACCGGTGCGGTGGAGTCGGAGGCCTCAACGCTGGACGAAATCATCCAGGAAGTGGCGACGGCCCGGCAAACCGAGCGGGGCACCCGGGCCGATGACAAGCGTTCCGAGACGGCGATGGAAGACAGGAAGAAGGAAGGTTACTTCTGATGTCTTTGGGCAGTATTAACAGGATTTAACAAGATTTTTTATGAGTGACGAAAATATCACGGCTGGCTATTTGGACATGGATCTGCTGCGTTTCACAACTGCGGGCAGCGTGGACGACGGGAAATCGACTTTGATCGGTCGTTTGCTTTACGACTCCAAGAACACGTTCGAGGATCAAATGGAAGCCGTGGAGCGCAGTTCGAAGCAGCGCGGCGACGAAAACATCAACCTGGCGCTGCTGACCGACGGCCTGC
>JAEUSI010000319.1 GCA_016788375.1 Ignavibacteria bacterium
GTGCAACTATCGGTAAAGTAGGAATTGCAGAACGTGAAGTTTCTTGCAATCAACAAATAAACTCCTTGACTGTGAAGAAAGAGTTTGAGCCTAAATTCATTTACTATGCAATGACTTCAAAAGCATTTCAAGAGAAAGTTTTGTTAGAAGGTAAAGGAGCACAAGCAACATTACCAATCATCAATAAATCAAAATGGGAAAATCTTACTATTTCATTTCCAAAATCTAAAACAGAACAAAAACTATTTGTTGATAAGTTTGATGCTTTATCAATTGAAAGTCAGAAACTACAAGAAATTTATTTGAAGAAAATAGCTGGTTTAGAAGAACTGAAAAAATCTATTGTGCAAAAGGCATGTGCGGGGGAGTTAATGTCTGAACCTTTGATTAACTCTGATTAAATGATAGACTATGATTGATAAAAATGATTATAATATGAAATCAAGCAAATCAGATGAATCACAAAAATCAGTGGTTCAGACGATTGATTAAATGATTGACTATGATTAAAAGTGAATACAAATATTCAGAGTTAACTTCCAAAATTATTGGTTGCTCAATGGAGGTACATAAAATC
>JAEUSI010000031.1 GCA_016788375.1 Ignavibacteria bacterium
AGGAAAGAGCTCCTCAGAAAAATTTATTTTTACAACCTTCCTTCAAAATGCAATATTTCGGTATGGACAATATCCGGAGACCTTGTAGATCAGTTTGATCATGATGCAAATACATATAACGGCAGTGAAATAGAATGGTTCAGTACATATTCAGACGGGACTCAGAGATTTGCCGGCGGAGAGCATGCCTGGGATATGATTTCAAAAAGCGATCAGGCAATTGCATCCGGACTTTACATGTTGGTTGTAAAAGACATTAATTCGGGAGAAACAAAGAAAAGCAAGTTTGTTATAGTTAAATAAAATTTCTGGAAAATAAAAAATAAAAAACTGTCATGAATAAATTAAAACATTTACCATTAATACTGATAGCAATGTATATTGCTTATTCAGTAGGATTCAATATAATGAGTACCGGATTTGTACCGGTAACTCTTCAGCAGATTCAGACAAAATCTCCCGATTCGCTTGTTTTGGGAAGAGACAAATCTGAACTCGAAGGAGATTCTGTTGAATTTGTAGCCCGTGTTGTTGCTCCGCCGAGAGTATCTCCGGCAAACAATGATTTCAGAACAATGCTGAGAGGAACAAGCAGCTGGACTTGTTATGCACAGGATACCGCCAGCGGTCTTTTCGGAGGAATTGTCATCAGACAGGGTTCAAGAGGTCCGCAGACAGCGCTTGATCTTGTAGATACTGGTGCACTAATAAGAGTAAGAGGTGTTGTGCAGGAATTCGGCGCAACCAGCGGAAACAATTACGCCAATTGCCTTACACAGCTTGCGCTTGATACAGCTACAGGTTATACCATTACAATACTGGGAAATTCTCCCGGCAGACCTTCACCGAAATTAGTAAATATTACACAGTTTGCAAACGGAGATTATCCGAATGGAGGATCAATAAATTATGTTGACGGTGAAAAATACGAAGGCATGTATGTGGAAATAAGAAATGTAACTATTGCAGCAGGTATAGGTAACAGACAGCCGTGGAGTGTCATTGATGAAAACGGAAATAAACTTTACATGAGGGATTTCTCCAATTTCTTTTCGACTCAGCCATCGGGAGACACACTCAGACCATGGACAAATCCTGCATTGGGAACCTATGTAAATTATATCAGAGGCGTTATAATTAACGCAAACAATGAAGGAGCTTTCGGCAATCAGCTTCCTTATGCTATTGTTCCTATTTATCCGAACGATTTAAGTCTCGGAAACGCTCCTCCGGTTTTATCAAGCCCGACAAGAAGCCCGGGTGTACCGACACCGACTGACAGTGTACAGGTAAGCGCGACAATTACTGATCCGGGATTAAATCCTCTGACAATTGCAGATGTAAAATTATTCTGGAGAGCAAACGGTTCGCCGTTCAGCAATAAACAAATGCCGCTTGTAGCAGGAAATATTTATTCCGCAAAACTTCCTCCTCACGTACTCGGGACATTAGTAGAGTATTTTATAAGAGCGGAGGATAATCTCGGCGGTGTCAGATTATTACCTGCTGATACATTAAAATCAAAATTGTTTTACATTGTCAGATCAAGCGATTCAATGTCGGTTCAGGACGTACAGTATTGTCCGAATAACGGAGGAAGATCTGCATACGAAGGATTTGATGTAAGAGGAGTAGAGGGAATTGTCACAGCCGACACGACTGATATTGCCGGAATAAACTATACAGGTTACGGCGGTACTCAGACTGCTCCGAGGAGAGTTTACATTCAGAACGGTACGGGACCTTTCAGCGGATTATGGCTTTCCGGAAATGCCACTGATGTATTAAGAAAAGGCGACAGAGTCAGAGTAACCGGAACTGTCGAAGAAAATTTCAGCGTAACAAGAATCAACATCGTTTCTCCTTCGGGAATTAACCTGATTTCAACCGGTAATCCCCTGCCATCACCACAGATACTTACAACAGCTCAGCTTGCAAACAGCAAGCAGGACGGGGATACTACAATCGAAAAATGGGAAAGCGTTTACATCAGATTTAATGTACCAGTGGATATAACATGCATTAATGCCGGAATAGGACTGGCTTGTACAACTTCAGAACCTCTGATTGACACTACTTTCAGAAGAAATTTCGGTGAGGTTTTGGTGAAGGATGCTTCGGGAGTAGAAGCAAGAATCGAGCTTCAGGACGGCAATCATAATTTTTCGAACAACTGGGACGGTCTTGGAAGCGTTCCGCCCAGAACTCTGCTGACAAAAAACGACATTATTTCTTATGTTGAAGGTGTATTGTATTTTGCATTCAGCAATTACAAACTTACACCGAGACGCGACAATGATTTCGGCACAGTCACTCCGGTCGGAATAACAAACAATACACTTAATGCCGGCAGCTATGACCTGGCGCAGAATTATCCGAATCCGTTTAACCCGTCAACAGTGATCAGATTTAATATTCCTGTTTCGGGAAATGTATCGCTTAAAATCTACGACATGCTCGGAAAAGAAGTAAATTCACTTGTAAACGGCTTCAGACAGTCAGGTGCTTATGACATAAGTTTTAACGGAAGCGGATTATCAAGCGGTGTTTATTTTTATAAACTTGAAGCAACAGGTACAAACGGAAACAATTTTGTAATGACTAAAAGAATGGTTCTTATAAAATAAGGACAATTGTCCTGTCATTAAGCAAGATAAATTAAAAAATATCTAAACTAATTTGATGTTAAAATATTCAATCGCAATATTTGTTTTTCTGACAGCAGTGATGTTATATTCCTGCAAAGATCCGATTTCAGGACAATATGAAAATCTGCCGCCTAATACAAATCTATCACTGTTCCCGGACAGCACAATTGCTCCGGGAACAACTTTAAAAACCATAAGATGGTGGGGAGATGATCCGGACGGTATTGTAAAGGGTTTCAGAATTTCATTTGATTCGGTTAACTGGGGATATACCGAAAAAAATGACAGCACATTTGTTCTGCACATAAACGGTGATGACAGCACATTCAGATTTTTTGTCGCTTCTGTTGACGATAAAGGCCTTATTGATCCTACACCAGCGACAAATCTGTATCCCGTACAGAATTCACCGCCGGAAGTTGAATTTTATCCGGCTACTAACATACCGGATACTACATATCCTGTAGCTACATTTAAATGGACAGGCACTGATCCGGACGGAAATGAAAATATAAGATACTATCAGTATTCGCTTAACGATACAAACAACTTCAGACGGATTCCCGGAAATACTACAATACTTACGCTTACAAAAGACAGCGGTCTGGTTCTAAACTCTGAAAATGTTTTTTATCTGAGAGCTGAAGACGATGCCGGAGCTTTAAGCCCGATAATAAGAATGCCCGACACTAGCGGTCACTGGTATGTCAGGGAAGTAAAATCACGCGTTCTGCTTATAAAAGACATGCCGCTCGGGGAATTCAACACAGCTTCACTTTATTTTCCGGTTGCTCTTGATACTGTCAGATTCGATATACTCGATATAAAGTCTAACAACGGCGCGCTGATTCCTAAAATTGTTAATCCTATGTTTGTCGAAACAATGAAACTTTATCAGGTGGTTATCTGGAGCGCAAACCGGGGAAATCTTTCAACAGACAATGCAAACTTTGAACTGGCGCAGAATTCGGTTCCGTTTTATCTTCTTTCCGGCAAAAAGATATTTTTTACAACCGGACTTCCAAATGCAGAAACTCAGCAGGAAGGGAATCTTATAAATTTTGCTCCTATTGACAGCATATCAAACTGTACAATATCTCTTGTTAATTCAAATCTGAATCTCATAAACTCGGATACAACATATCCTGTTTTAAGAACAAGTTTCCTGATTCAGAGAGTCAGAGGAATAAAGCCGACGATTCCTCCTGCTCTGATACTGTACAGACTGCCGATAAGCACAATATGTCAGCAAAATACAATTGTTGCAATCAAGGATTCGGAACTAAATCCTAAATCAATTGTAATGACTCTGCCCGTTTATTATCTGAACGGTGATGTAAATGCTTCAAAGGATTTATTCAGAAAAATATTCAGCGAATTCGGTCTGAATTAAAAATGCTTTGATGCCGGATTTTTTTGTACAATTCTGCAAAGGTTTAATTCCGGGAAATTCAGATGTTAAATTTCTGCAGAGTTGCTTTAATTCATTATTCAGTTAAAATAATTTTTAAGGAAAGTAAAATGAGAATTAAATTATGAAAAAATATTTTCTGTTATTATTTTTTCTTATAACTTCAGTTTCATTCTCTCAGGAAAAGTTCGCCACAATTTCCGGAAAAATTTCTGATTCGTCAGGCATACCTCTTGACGGAGTAACGGTAAAACTTGTCGGAACTTATCTCGGCGCAGTTTCGGATTATGACGGCACATATAAAATAACCGATATAGCTCCGCAGAGTTATACTATTCAGGTTTCTGCTGAAGGCTTCAGAACCGTTGAATATACGGATATAAAATTATCACCTGGTCAAGAAAAGGAATTTGATATAGTTCTGAAATCGACTTCCTTTACGGTTGATCAGGATATAGAAGTTATCGGAGAAAGACCTCTGATGGATATAGAGCAGACAAGCAGCAGTCACATTGTCACCGGAGATGATATTAATAAAACAATAGTAACCAATGTCAGCGATGTTATTACACAACAGGCCGGTGTTGTAAAAGATGACAACGAGATACATATACGCGGCGGAAGGAATTACGAAAATTCATTTCTTCTTGACGGTGTTTCTGTGCAGGATCCGCTATCAGGTACAGGTTACGGACTTCAGTTATCCGCAAACTCACTCGAAGAAGTGGAAGTTATTACCGGAGGTTATAATGCCGAATACGGTCAGGCAACCAGCGGTGTTGTTAATGTAAGGACAAAAGAAGGGAAATATGATAATGTTAATTTTTTTATATCATATACCAGGGATAATTTCGGAATCAATAAAAATTCCGGAACCAGCTTTAACACGGACATCCTTGAGATGAATCTCAGCGGACCAGAGCCTATTTCGAAATATCTTTTCAATGCTCTGAATATTAAAACTCCGGGAGAGATTACTCTATTCGGAAATTTCTTCATGGGACTCTCTGACGGGTTTTATGTGAATAACGGAGGAAATACTGCATCTCAGGTTTATTCATCTACTTTCGGCGGAACTTCTTTTTCACCCAGACAGGATAACAACTGGTACTGGCTGGGAAAGCTGACATGGAAAATTACTCCGACAATTAAACTTGGTTATTCCTTTAATCAGTCGGTTTCTATAAATCAGAATTCAAGCACTCTTCAGACTAATCTGGAATATCAGGAACCGTCTCCGGGTTATCAGTATGATTTTGAACAGATTCTTGACAATGCAAACACTTATACCCAGAACAGCATTTTCAATACAATTACATGGACTCAGACAACAAGTCCGAAGACATATTATGAAATCAAATTAAATAAATTTTTTACGACATTAAGAGTTGATGCAAACGGAACGAACTGGAATGAATATGCCGAACCTATTGATGTTACCAGACCTCCGTTTACATATTATCCGATCAATCAGTACCAGACAGGGCTTATACCTGGTGACGGATTTTATGACGTAGGAGATGCATATACATGGCATGATCATTATGTAGATGAATATTCAATAAGGGCTGATTACAATCACAATTTTACAACAAAGAACAGAATCAAACTCGGCGCTGAAGCAATGTTTCAGACAATGCAGCTTGTTGATATTTATCAGCCCTGGATACAGCCGTTTGGTCTTAACAATGACGTTTATCTTGTATATCCCGCGATGGGAGATTTTTATGCGCAACAGAGCCTTACATTTGAAGGGATGATTCTTAATTACGGACTGCGTCTTGATTACTGGTTCCCTGGCAAATATGTAGATGATGCCGTTAAGAATCCGGATGTGGTTACAATTCCGGACAAGACACGGATTGCTTACGAAGAAGATACATACAATATTTTCGGCAGAAGAGCCAAAATGAATTTATCGCCGAGAATCGGAATCTCACACCCTATTACAAATAATCAGACATTATTCTTTTCATACGGGCATTTTTCCAAAAGACCAAAGCCTCAGTTTGTTTATGCAAAGCTTAATCCGCAGACCGCAGAAGCGACATTTCAGAAATTCGGGAATCCTAATCTGAATCCGGAAACTACAGTTGCGTATGAACTCGGAATAAGGAATCAGTTTACAAGCGATGATGTGCTTACAATCACTGCTTATTACAGAAACATTTACAATTATGTCGCCACAAAAAATATTTTTATAAACAGCGGACGGCTGATCGGAAAACCTTTTATTACATATTTCAATCAGGACTATGCAAGATCAAGAGGTATTGAGTTTGAATACAAAAAAAGAATAGGTTCATGGTTTAACGGAAAGTTAAACTTTACTTATTCCGTTGCGACAGGAAAAAGTTCGACTGCCGATCAGGGATATCTGGTTGCAACAACCGGAGCTAACGAATCTATATCCGAAATTTATCTGTCATGGGACAAGCCGATTCAGGCGAGCGCTAATCTGTATTTCAACATAGCTAAAGGCACAGGATTGTTCGGATTCGGAAAGGATGTTTTAGATGACATTTCCATAAAAACAAGAATTTTTTTCCAGTCAGGAAAAAGATATACCCCGATGACTTACGAGGGAACTCTCGAAAACGGAAGACCTGAATATATGACTGACTTAAATGATATCAACGGTGCAATAGGTGAAAACTGGTTCTGGATTGATCTGAGTATTGACAAGTACTTTTATTTCAGATCGCTGGAATTTGATGTAAGTCTGGAAATCACAAATCTTTTCAATACGCTGAATTCGACAATTATAAATCCGGTTACCGGAACTGCATATCAGTACGGAGATCCCACGCCTAATTACTGGAATGACCCGTTGTATCCGGAAGTTCAGGCTCCGATAACCCCTTATCCTTATAATCCGTCAAGATATTTAACTCCGACTAATATAAAATTCGGTATTTCACTGAAGCTGTGATGTATTATTATTTAAGAATTAAGAATTAAAAAGTTAAATGAAAAAATCTGTAAAAATTTTATTTATTGCAGCCTGTATTTCGGTAGTCTTTTTCAGCAATAATTCTTTTGCTCAGTTGTTTCCGAATCTCGGAGGTCAGAGGACAGGCACATCAGTGCTGAACTTTTTAAAGATCGGAACAGGTGCAAGAGCGACAGGGCTTGCCAATACTTTTGTTGCCGTATCAAACGACATTTCTTCGCTGCAGTATAATCCTGCAGGGCTTGTGGAATTTTCTGAAAACGGACTTGAATTTTCTTACACCGAATGGTTTGTGGACACTAAACTAAGTAACTTCGGAGGAGTATATCATTTCGATCAGAGCAATGCAATCGGCATCAATGTTACTTCACTTCAGACTGAAGACATGAAAGTAACTACAGAATACCAGCCTAACGGAACCGGTGAATATTTTAAATTTTCGGATATTTCAATCGGATTATCTTATGCAAGACAACTCACAAAACAGTTTTCTTTCGGAGCAACTGTAAAATATGTACAGGAAGATCTCGGAAGTCTTAAAATGAGCGGCGTTCTCGGTGATATTGCAACATATTACAAGACAGGATTAGGTACTTCCAGATTTGCAATTATGATTTCAAACTTCGGCAGTCTAATCGCTCCATCAGGCGAAGCAAATCTTGTAAACGGAAATTCAGTGAATTCTTTTCAGAAATTTCCTCCTCCGACATTGTTTCAGTTCGGTTTTGCCATTGAACCTTACATGAATAAGACAAACAGAATTACGACATCAATTCAGCTTAACAGTCCTAATGATAATGCGGAAAATATGAGTGTCGGCGTTGAATATGCCTATAAGGAATTTCTTCTGTTCAGAACAGGATTCAGATTTAATACTGACGCAGAAAGTTTTTCCGCAGGTCTCGGGCTTAAAGTCCCGATTTCGTTTGCTTTTGCCAATCTGGATTATTCATTAACAAATTTCAGGAATCTCGGACTTGCTCAAAGATTTTCTCTGAACATTTTATTCCCGAATAAAAAATAACTTTTAAAAGATGAAATATATAAATTTTATTCTGTTTGTTTTATTAATCGCAGCTTCCTCATGCGGAGACAAGACGGATCTTTCGCAGTTTCCTATTACAAACAACGGCGGAGGCCCGAATCTCGGAGATGTGGTTTATGTTCAGCAGTATCCTACCTGGAATCAGTTCAATCAGCCTGAAGCAGTGCTCGTCGGAAGAGAACCTCTTGTTTATGTATGCGATACTAAAAACAATAAGCTCGTTCAGCTGGATTTATCGGGTGTTCAGATCGGCGAACTCGCAATCAGAAATCCCGTGGCATTAGCTCAGGATTATAATTATGATCTGCTTGTAATCGGAGATTCAGTGCTTCAGAGCAATGACACAATCAGCGTTCTATACAGGATACAGCTTGTGCCTGTACAGGGATTTCTTTCAAACGCAACATTGCTTCCTTTGCTTGGCAGTGATTATCCCACACCTCTGACAAGCCGGAGAAGAAAGTTTACAGGAGTGTCTGTCTTTTCCAACAACACTTATCTTGTAACGAGAATCGGTCCGGACAACACCAGTTCGCTTGACCCGGATAATGCGATTCTTGATATTGTGGGGATTACTTCGGTTACATCAGTGACACCTCTCAGCGGATTTCAGACAACGGGAAACGGAATTTACTCTATAGATATGATGTCTGCTATAACAACTATGAATAATTCCACTATTGATTTTATTATTACCAGAAATTCCACAGGTTTCGGATTTAAAGTAGAATGGTTTGTCTATGACAATCTTAAAGGCACATATAATCCGAAATTTCTTCCGGATGAAAACGTAAATATTCTCAATAAGCAGCTTGATACACCGGTAGGAATCTGCATTGATCCGAATCAGAATGTTTATGTAGTTGATAATACCAAAGATTCTCTTTTCAAATATTCAAGCACCGGAGATTTAAAAAGTGAATCGTTCGGCGGTTACGGTACGGGAGAAAATCAGCTGAATGCTCCGCAGGGAGTTTCCTTTTTTAATAAAGTACTTTACATTGCTGATACCGGAAACAACAGAATAGTGAGATATAAACTGTCAACGGATATTTATTAGAATTTGGCAAAGAAGCAAATCAGGGTTCCGGCTAAAAAAATTAACAAAGAATCAGTTTTTACTGATAATCCTCTTTATAATTACTCTCTGCTTTTTTTATTTACAGTCTTCATTATTTTACTCACAACATTTAAAATTACCGGAGACGATGATGTTTTCTGGCATCTGGCAACAGGCAGATACATTACGGAAACACATCAGGTTCCTTCTACAGACATTTTCGGATATGTTACCGCAGGTCAGCAATGGATGCCGTTTGAATGGGGATGGGATGTTGTTACCTTCGGATTATATAATATAGGAGGATATACTGCGCTCTCTGTCTTCCGGACAATTGTCTTCCTGTTAATGTTTTTTATTCTCTTCCGTATCCTGAACAAGTTTAAGGTTAGTTATACAATTATATTCCTGTTCCTTACCGTACTTGCTTTCGGAATAATGGACAGGCTTACTCCCCGCCCGCATATAATGTCAATGCTGTTTTTTGTATTGCTCATATTAATTTTAACGGAATACAAATATTTTAACAGAAATAAATCCGGGATTCTGTATTTTATTCCTGTAATTTTTCTTTTCTGGGCAAATATGCATATGGGAATTATTGCCGGAATTTTTTTAATGGGAATTTTTGTCGTTTCGGAGACTCTTGTTTATCTGTATCCTTCCAGATTCTCGTCAGTTTCTTCTCCAGAAACAAAACCGTTGACGCAAATTGAATTAAGAAGACTTGTAATCATTTTTGTTTTATCTGCGGGAGCAATGTTTATCAATCCAAATTTTTATCAGACGTATATTTATGCCTTTGATCACACAAAGATGAAAATGCTTGAAACAATAAATGAATGGAGATCGCCGTTCGACGCAATGTTCGGAAACGGATTTGTTACTTTAATATACAAGTTTTTTCTTTTCGGCGGGATACTGATTTTATATTATGCATATAAAAGGAATGATCTGTTTCCTGCACTTGTCTATACCGGATTCGCTCTTTATTCAGTAAGAGCAGTGAGATTTACCGTGGATTATCTTATAATAATCACAGTGTTTCTTGTAATATCTGTGAGTTATATTATTGTTAATCTTAAAAGCGAATCCTTAAAACATTTTTTCACAAAAAGCCCTGTTCCAAAACTCATCACGGAAATTTTTTTATTGTTCTGCATTTTCAGTATTCCTGATAATAAGCTTTATCTGGATTATCTTAAATATTACAGAGTTTCGGGATTCGGTATAAATTCCGATTTCATACCAGTTCAGATGTTTGACTTTATGAAAGCAAATAACATTCCTCAGACCGGAGAAAAACCGTTTAATCATTTTGGCAGCGGAGGTTTTCTGGTGTGGAATTTTCCGGAAAGTAAAAATTTTATTGACAGCCGTAATCTGAATGATGAAATCTTCAATGAATATAATACTATTGTCGCCAAAAAACCCGGCTTTGAAAACAAACTGAAGCAGTATGACATTGACTATTCCTTTTATCTCGCGCCGGATCTAGTCAGAGATCCGAAAGAAATGGAACAGACAATTATATCTTACTTCTCAAAAAAGGGAGACGACTGGAAACTTGTTTTCTGGGATGATAAGTCATTTCTATTTCTGAAAAACTTGCCTAAATTTAAGGAAACAATAGACAGGTACGAATACAAGTATGTAACTCCCTATAATTTTCTTTACCAGAAAAACCTGCTTGAAAAAGGAATTAATGAAAACCCTGAACAGGTAAAGAAAGAACTTCAGAGGAAGTTATCTGAAGAACCTGAAGGACTGATTATCAATTCAATCAATAAAACCTATTCATCACGGATTTTTAAATAAATTATTAACCAAACCTAAATTAATATGAAAAAAATTATTTTTATAACCGCTATTCTGCTTATAGCCCTAAGTCTGAAAGCTCAGGTTGTGACGATTGCATCGATTACGCAGAATAACAGCAACGGAATTCCGATTGATACCGGTCAGTTTAAGACCGTTACAGGAATAGTTACTGTTGCAAATCAGTTCGGAGGTCCTTCTTATATTCAGGACAATACCGGCGGAATTGCGGTATTCTATAACGAATTTTCTGCAGCCGTTTCTATCGGAGACAGTGTAATTGTTACTGCCAAGTTAAGCCAGTTTAACGGATTGACAGAGCTTGTGTATTCACTGTTCGGAGGAACTCCTTCTTATACAATTGTCTCCAACAGCAGACCTTACGAAATTTATACAATAAACATTCAGCAGTTTATTACACAGGCATGGAACGGTCACGAAGAATGGGAAGGAAGACTGATCAGAATTAACGGGCTCACTATTACCGGGACAGGTACCTTTCAGGCAAATACAAATTAGAATGTATCAGATGCCTCGGGAGCTACTCAGCTGAGAATTGACAACAATACAAATCTTGTTGGTACTCTGATTCCTACAGGAACTTTTGACTGTATTGCAGCTGCTTCTCAGTTTAAAACTGCAGTTCCTTATAATTCAGGTTATCAGTTTCTTCCGAGATTTACTGATGATTTATTTCAGTCAGGTGGACCTGTAATTCTGTCACCGCCGGCGGAAACAAATATTACGCCTTCAGGCGTCACTCTGACCTGGACTACTCAAAGCCCGGGTGACAGCAAGGTAAAATATTTCCTTTCAGATTCACTGAACGAACCCGTAATATTTACAGATTCAGTTTATAATGCGGCACTGACAACTACTCATTCTTTTACTCTGAACGGTCTTACACCGGGTAAAATTTATTACGCTCTTGCTTATTCAACCAACGGTCAGGGAACAAGCGTCAGCACACCGAAATATTTTTCCACTCAGTCGGACAACAGCTCAACCGGCAGGTATGAAATTTATTTCAACAAAGCAGTGGATAATTCCTATGCAATGCCCGGAAATAATGCAGTCGGCAATGCAGATTTTAAAACACGTCTCGGACAAAGAATTGACTCTGCCACGAAGTCAATAGATTTTGCAATGTATTCATTCAATGAAATCACACAGATAAAGGATAAGCTTATAAATGCTCTGATAAGAGGTGTAAAAATCCGTATGGTTTATGATCACAGGGACGGAGCGATTCAGGCGCTGGTTCAGGAGCTTATAGATGCAGGCATAAGAGTGCAGCAGAGACCGCAGAGTTCAAACATAATGCACAATAAATTTTTCATATTTGACGCAAGGGATAATATTTCATTCTCTGATGACTGGCTCTGGACAGGTTCAGCCAATATTACCAATGCGCAGTTTTATGACGATGCTCAGAATGTAATATTTATTCAGGATCAGGCATTATGCAATACTTACACAAGAGAATTCGAAGAAATGTGGGGATCTCATAACGACATCAATAATTCCTCCAATGCAAAATTCGGATCATCAAAAAGCGACAACACTCCTCACATATTCAATATTAAGGGAAGAAGAGTGGAATGTTATTTTTCACCGTCGGACAATCCGTCAACTCAGATTGAAAACATGATCGGCAATAATACGGACAAGTCTGTTTATTTCTGCATATTTGCTTTCACAAGATTTCAGATTGCTAATAAAATGAAAACTCAGTTCACTCCCCCGCTGAAATATGTCAGAGGAGTTTTTGACAGCGGCAACGGTACTGATCCTTCAAGCGTTTATCCTGAAATGAAAGGAATCGGAGGCACTACTCCGTGGAATCCTCCTGCGCCGGTTTATCTTGATGCAGAAAGCGGGCTGCTTCACAGTAAATATATTCTTATAGATCCGGATCTGCCTTCAAGCAATCCTATTGTTGAAACCGGCTCATATAATTTTTCAACTGCTGCAACAACAGGAAATGATGAAAATTTCCTCATGATTTACGACTCGCTGATTGCAAATCAGTACCTGCAGGACTTTGCAAAAAGATATTCGCTTGCAGGAGGAACAATTAAAGTTGAAAAGATATCAACAGAAATTCCGGCAGATTTTGTGCTTGGACAGAATTATCCTAATCCTTTCAATCCTAAGACTGTAATTAATTATGAACTACCGTCCGCGAACATTGTGAAAATCACTGTTTATAATTCGCTCGGTATGGAAGTAGCTGAACTTGTAAACGAAAGGCAAAGCGCAGGATCTTATAAGGTTACATTTGATGCATCGGATTATTCGAGCGGAGTATATTTTTATAAATTTGAAACTGCCGGCTTTACTGAAACAAAGAGAATGATTCTTGTGAAGTAATGTTTTTTAAATCGGCAATTTTAATTTTTCAACCCTGTATTTAGCTATACAGGGTTTTTTTATTTAGAATGATTTAATATTAAAATGAAACTTGCAAATATTTCAGGCTTTTTCTAAGTTAAATCAAATTCTTCATTATTTAATTATAAATATCTGTTATGAAAAAAATCCCTCTGGAAGTAAAATGGGCTTTTATTTTTATTGTAATGACTCTTGCATGGATGATTCTTGAAAAAGTTATCGGATTGCATGATAAGTACATTGACAAGCATCCTGTTTTCACTAATTTCATTGCCATTCCTGCAGTTGCCGTTTATGTTTTGGCATTGATGGATAAGAAAAAAAATTTTTATTCCGGAGTCATGACATGGAAACAGGGCTTTATGTGCGGATTAATTATTACTCTGATTATAACTGTTGTCAGTCCTCTCACACAGATTATTACTTCCGAAATCATTACACCTGATTACTTTCCCAATGCAATAAAATATTCGGTAAGTTCAGGTTTACTGAGTCAGGAAGAAGCCGATAAGTATTTTAACCTCGGGAATTATATTATTCAGGGTCTGATCGGTGCTCCTGTTATGGGAATTATAACATCGGCAGTGGTTGCATTTTTTGTGAGAAGTAAAAAATGAACCGGTTTTCCGGTTCATGATAATTTTATAATTTTTGATTTAATTATATTTATATGACAAACGAAGACAAAGAAATTCTGCGCAAAGCGAAAAAACTTCTTGAAAATCCGGGGCTTGCAATTAAGATTGCAAATATAATCGGAAAACCAGTGGAAATAGGCATGAACCTTCTGCCGGTTAAATTATCTGCTGAAATTGGAAATACTACAAGAAAAGCACTTGAAATCGCTCTTGATATTGCCGTTAAAACTATGGACAAAGGTATATACGGAAAATCTCAGGATGTTCTGCACAAAATTATCGTATTGTCAACCGGCGCTGCCGGAGGATTTTTCGGAGCTCCGGCTTTGATTGCAGAACTTCCGGTTTCAACTACAGTAATGTTACGTTCAATTGCAGACATTGCTCAGAGCGAAGGCGAGGATTTAAATGATCTGAAAACAAGACTGTCATGTCTTGAAGTCTTTGCCCTCGGCGGTAATACAGGAAAAGATGATTCCTCGGAAACAGGATATTTCGCAGTTCGTGCCGCATTGTCAAAAGCTGTAACTGAAGCTGCCGAGTTTGTTGCAGTTAAAGGCATAGGAAAGGAAAGCGCTCCGGCTTTAGTCAGGTTCATCGCTCAGATTGCGCGGAGATACGGAGTAACTGTATCAGAGAAACTTGCCGGTCAGGCTATTCCTGTAATCGGTGCAGCAGGTGGCGCGGTTATTAATCTGATTTTTATTGACCACTTTCAGGATATGGCAAGAGGTCATTTTACAGTCCGCAGACTCGAGAAAAAATACGGTTATGATGCCGTTAAATCAGAATACGATAATTTATAGTTGTTTAATTTGATTATTATAAAAAAAGCGGAATCAATGATTCCGCCTGTTATTATTTCTTCAATCTGATTTTAAAAAACTAAGCTCCCTTAAGCTCATCTCTTTTATCAAATTTAGCTGCAGCCGATTCAAGAAGTTTAGTGAATTCCTTTACGGTGTATCCTTTGTTCCAGTCAATTGATGTATCATTGTCAAATCTCTTCAAAGGCGTAATAACATCTTCTGTCTTATTGTCATAATGCAGCCAGTAAGCCTCGATATTAAGCGCAGGAACCTTGATTAATCTGATCTCTCCCAATTCCTTGTTCTTCCTGGAAAATGTTTTGAGCTTTCCCAGAGATTCATCTATCTGCCTGAAATAGTCCTGATTAACATTCATCTGAACAAGCACAGGATTGTCTTTGTCAAGTGTTACTTCAAACAATGCCGAAGGTTTTTCATCTTTTATGTCAATTATTCTGAGTGAGTTTGGTACTGAAGGAAGTCTGAAATCTTTCTTGATTGTATCTAATCCAATCATATATGTTTCATGAGGGAAAGTAAAGTTATTTTCCGTCAGCAATTCCGCGGCATTTAAATTCTTATCGTATAAATGCAGCAGAGGCTTTATCTCCGGAATCGGTTTAAGCAAATCCGGATTGATTAAATATTCTTTAAACCACATAAAATAAAAATATTTTTTTGTAAAATAAGTGTGTGTCCATGTGCCGCTTCCCTGATAATTTGTCGCAAACTGATTATAAGTCAGAGTGCTTTTTCCGTAAATAGGATCATCTATGTGAAGATACTGCGTAGTAAGTATTTTTGATACTCCGTGAATAACCATAAAATGCCCTCCGCCTCCGCTCCATCCGATTCGCGCTCCAACTACTAGCCCGTTTGTAAGTTCATCTTTTACTTTCTGCCACGTGATTGTCCCGGACTGAATTGAAACAAAGTTTTTTGTTCTGGTTAATGCCCTGTCCAGATACCATGGAACGTTACATGCTGAAGGAACCGGCGAAGTGCAGCAGGTCAGAGACAGCTCAGAGCTTGCAACTTTGCACTGAGTCCAGGGACTGAAAAACGAATAAAATTTTGACACGCTTTTTGATGTCGCAGCCCAGCACCAATTTGACTGTGTCTGAGCTTCCATATTAAACGGTAGAATTAAACTGCTGTATAATTTATCAAGTATTGTATACTTTAATTCATCAACCGCAAAATATTTTTTTTCGGATATGATGTTTTCAAAGCCCATGATAGTAATAATTTAAGGTTGGTAAATGGTTTTGCTGATTTAACTTAATTATAAAAATTCTTATAATCAACAAGTGAAAAAAAAATAATTTTTTTAACGGTACAATTTATATGCCGTAAATTACAAGAGAATAATTTCTTTCGTTACAAACTTCATATTCAAATTATCCGGCACAGAAAGTATGACAGTTAATTTTTCAGACTACGTATTCGCTGTAAACTTCAATTACTTTTCTGTATTCCTGCAAAAGATCATCTTTCTCCGATTCATTCTTAAGATTCTGCAGACTGAAATCTATAGCCCTTAGTTTTCCCGCACATTCCGTTGCTCTCGAAAGTTTTTCCGGAATTGAAAGCTGCTTATGCAGTCCGGTGAAGATAGTTGCCGTAGCGGTGAATATTGCAGTTATACCGCACGTCCATTTCCATGCAGGAGGTCCCTGTCCTGCAAGCGGTCCGAGGAAAGCGGTTGAACCTGCCAGGAAAGTTGCCAGAACACTTGCAACAAGACTGATTACAATGTATCTGGAATTTGTTTTTCTGAGCGCAGAAACACGGTCTTCTGCTTTCTGTAAGCTCTGTTTTATCTGATCAATCATAATTACCCCCCTTTATTTTTTTTTAATATAGCAATATAAATCTTTTACTGAAAGTATTTTTTTATTTTTTAATTGAAGTGAATTCTAATTTCCGTCTAAAACGTTGTACTAAATCTTTGAGATTTAAGATAGTCGCTTTTCTTTTGAACCCCGATAAAAGTATTCGGGGGCAGGCTAAGAAAAGCTCCGCAATGGAAAAATCTCCCGACGGTGATAAATTGCCTGAAATTCTTCCGCTTTGGCTGCAGGAAATTCAACTCCCCGCTCACTTCGTTCGCTCGTCAGACAGGAAATTCCTGCTGACGCCAATGCTCAGAATTTTTTAACGGCAATTTATCACAGACGGGTTTGTTTTCCGATTTTTTTATTAAAATTTGATATTTATTTATTTTTATAATTTATTCAACAGTTTTAAATTAATTTGGCCAGCTGTGGTGAATTCTTATCCTGACTGTCGGTCATTAATCGGCAAAATTATAATTGTTCATGCAATGCATTATTAATATATTGATTTAAATATCTGATAATTATCTGCTATGGAAACATTAATAATTGTAATGCTTTCGGTCATTTGTGTACTGCTTGTTATAATGCTGATTAATTTATCCGGGAACAGGGATAAGCAAAAATTCATTGATTTGGAAAACAGATTGGCAGAATTGTCGGATTCTGTTAGAGGTGAATTTAATGTTAACAGAACAGAGATTAACAGCAACATAAGAGATTCCAGACAGGAGATGAATCAGTATCTTACAAATTTCGGCGATTCTGTTAACAAACGGATCTCGGAAATCGCAGGTTTGCAGAAAAATCAGCTTGATACATTCTCGTCACAGCTTGTAAGCCTTACAAAAATAAATGAGGATAAATTTTCAAAAGTTATCGAAACCCTTGAAAACAGACTGAAGTCTTTGCAGGATGACAATAACGTCAAGCTGGAAAAAATGCGGGAGACAGTTGATGAAAAACTCCAGACTACACTTGAAAAGCGGCTCGGCGAATCATTCAGGCTTGTCAGCGAACGCCTTGAACTTGTTCACAAAGGTCTCGGCGAAATGCAGAATCTCGCTGCAGGTGTCGGGGATATTAAAAAAGTCCTGTCGAATATTAAAACTAAAGGTGTTCTGGGGGAATATCAGCTGGAGAATATTCTGGAGCAGATTCTGACTCCCGAACAGTTTTCAAAAAATGTAAAAACAAAACCCGGCAGTAATGCTCTTGTAGAGTTTGCAGTTAAACTTCCCGGGAGGGATTCAGCTGACAAAACTGTATGGCTGCCGCTTGATTCAAAATTTCCTACTGAAGATTATCAGATTTTACTTGATGCTTATGACAGCGGTAATGCCGAAACTGTCATTGATACAAAAAAAATTCTTGTAAAGAAAATAAAGGATTTTGCGAAAGGAATAAGAGACAAATATATTGATCCGCCGAACACAACTGATTTTGCGATTCTGTTTCTTCCGTTTGAAGGATTGTATGCAGAAGTGCTTAACAATGCCGGCTTGTTTGAAACTATACAGAGAGAGTATAAAATCACTATTACTGGTCCGACTACATTGTCGGCATTTCTGAGCAGTCTTCAGATGGGATTCAGAACTCTTGCAATCGAAAAAAGATCAAGTGAAGTCTGGGAAATTCTCGGAGCAGTTAAAACCGAATTTGCAAATTATGCTTCGGTACTCGAACAGGTTAAGAAGAAGCTTGAACAGGCTGCTGATTCGGTTGATAAAGCCGGTGTCAGGACAAGAGCTATTGAGAAAAAACTGAAAGATGTTCAGGCTCTTCCGTCATCCGGAGAAGAAGTTAAGCTTATTTCTGATAATGCCGGAAGCAGTGAAAATGAATAGGCCGGATGTTATTGTTTTGCTTTCTTTATGTACCGCAGGTATTACTAATTTTATATTTTAACAATTGAATTATTTCGGTATGAAACTGCATTTCTTCCTGGTTTTATTTTTTATTCTGACAAGCACTTACGGCATTTGTAATATGGCTTCACCCGTAAGGAAAGGAAGTGCTGTTTCTAATGCATTTACAAGCAGAAATATTGAAATAAAGAAAGAAAAAATTCTCATATTTACGGATAAAGATTTTCAGAAGGCGCGATTTCAAATCGAATATTTTATTTATTCCGGATCAGACGAAGCAAAAATTCCTCTGCTGTTTCATGCTTCCGGTTACAGCGGTGATTTCAAAGTCAGACTTGATTCGTCTGAGCTTGATATAACTGAAATTCCCGGTGAATACTTAAACAATGAAGGTTTTCCTTATAATGATTTAAAGGATAACTTTATTTCTGATTCTTCGGATGAAAATTCCGGGAAAGTTTATATAAAATGGAGTGAAGAGTCAGGCAGTTATTACAGTCTGAATGATTTAAAATATTTTGAAACATCAGTCAGTAAAGGCGAACACAGAATTATTATTGAATATACGGCTGATGCCTGGTCTGACAGGTCAGACTGGATAAAAGAGTTTTATTTTATATATTCACTGTCTCCCGCAAAACACTGGAAAACATTTGACTCTCTTGAAGTTGTATTAAAACCGGAAAATCCGGAAGCAGTATTTACTACAAATCTTGGCAATCCTTCAGAAAAATACGGCAATTCTGTTTATGTTTGGAAATTTGCAGGCTTGCCATCCGATATTATAAAAATAGATTATATACCGGAGGTTAGTCTGTTTTCAATATTGTTGCTTTATTTCGAACCATTCGGTCTGACTCTGATTTTTACGGGAATTATTACTTTTGTCCACTTCCTGTTAATCCGCAGTTACAGAAAAAACAATCCGGGGAAAAAACATTCTCCGGTTCTGATTGCCGGAATTTTTCTGATTCCGTTGTTTATTCTGATATTGTATGTATATTCATTCGAACTGATTGACAGTTTTATCGGAATTTATGCGGGCAGGTATCACGGATATACTTTTTTAATTATTTTGCTTTATCCTGTAATATTGATTGTTTACGGGATTGTAATGTGGATAAGCGATAAAATATTCAAAAGAAAATTCTGCGCTGAAATTGAACTTAAATAGTTTATTATCCGTAATAAAGAACGAAAATATACTTGAAATTGTTGTGTTTTTTAAACTATTTATATCAAAACCATTTTCACTATATGAGGAAATCAAATTATCTGATATTAAAATTTCTGATTACACTGCTGATATTTTCGGCATCAGTAAATCAGATTTACCCTCAGCAGTTCGGTCAGAATAAAGTTCAGTACAAAGTATTCAAATGGAAATACCTTCAGACAAAACATTTCGACATTTATTTTTATCAGGGCGGACATGATATAGCTCAGTTCACAGCTCATACGGCAGAACATGCACTGAGTAACCTTACTGAAAATCTTGATTACAGGATAAATGAAAGAATTCCGATAATAGTTTACAATTCACACAATGATTTCCAGCAGAATAATGTAATTGATGAATATCTTCCTGAAGGAGTCGGAGGAGTAACGGAATTGTTTAAAAACAGGGTTAATGTGCCTTTTGAAGGTAATTATGAAAAATTCAGACATGTAATCCATCATGAGCTGCTTCATGCATTTATGAACGAAATGTATTACGGCGGTTCGATTCAGAATATCATTTCCAGAAGCATTTCGCTTTCATTTCCTCTCTGGTTTTCTGAAGGTATGGCAGAAGTTCAGAGTCTTTACGGTATGGACAAGGCGACAGATATGTATATGAGAGATGCAACTATTAATAATTATGTTCCACCTCTTGATTATATCGGCGGTTATTTTTCATACAGAGGAGGTCAGAGTTTCTTTTCTTTCCTTGCTGATACATACGGCGAAGATAAGCTCGGTGCATTAATGAATAACATAAAAACATTCGGTGATGTGGATCAGGGTTTCAGGGAAACATATAAAATGAATACTACCCAGCTTAATGAGAAATGGCAGACTTATCTGAAAAAGACATACTGGCCTGACATAAAATTCCGTGAAGATGTGAAGGATTTTGCAAAGCAGCTTACAAATCATGAGAAAGACGGAGGATATTACAATGTCGCGCCTGTTATT
This sequence comes from Ignavibacteria bacterium, assembly GCA_016788375.1. Classification (GTDB taxonomy): domain Bacteria; phylum Bacteroidota; class Ignavibacteria; order Tepidaquicellales; family Tepidaquicellaceae; genus JAEUSI01. The sequence goes on from JAEUSI010000031.1 coordinate 20,661, forward strand.
TCTCCGGACGGAAGCATGTTTGCATATATTTCGAACAGAGATGATTTGTTTGATGTATTCATAGCGAAAACAAAGAACGGTGAGATAATTAAAAAAGTAATAGAGGGGAATAATTCTACGGATTTTGAAGAGCTTCATATTCTTACTCCGGGTTTATCCTGGTCTCCGGACGGCAGAAAGCTTGCTATCAGCGTAAAAGCAGGTGAAAAAGATGTAATATATTTAGTTGATATTTTTTCGGAAGACAAAACAGAACTTCCGCTGAAATTTAATGCTATCAATTATGTCAACTGGTCTCCTGTATCCGGGAAAATTGCCTTTATTGGTGACAGCGGCGACAGGTCAAATCTTTATGTGTATGATATCAAAACGAGAGTTCTCGATGCCATGACTGATGATGTTTTTTCGGATGCCAATCCGACATGGTCGTGGGACGGCAAGAGAATATTTTTTACTTCTGACAGAGGAAGCTATACAGATCCAAAAAAAATTCCGGCTGACCTGAAAATGTGGAACTATGATTATTCATATACTGATTATTACAGCGTTGATGTTCAGACAAAAAAAATTGTCAGGATGAGTGATTCCAAAGATTCAAAGGAAAGTTACGTTCAGGTCAGCGCTGACGGCAAAAAAGTGCTGTTCCTTTCCGATAAAAGCGGAATTACAAATATCTATTTGCGGGAACAGGACTCTTTGGGAAATTTCAAGGACAGGCCGATTACAAATGCATTAAATCCGATTGATCAGCTGTCATTATCCAAAGACGGCAAAAAGCTGTTGTTTACTTCGCTGAACAAAGGCGGTTATGATATTTTTTCAATTGATAATCCGTTTGATATCAAACTGGATATAGATGAAATTGTGCTTACTGATTATCAGAAAGATTTTCTGACTACACCCAACAGATTCGGACGTGAAAGCGGAAAAGAATATGCGGATACAACAAAGATAAATGACAGTCTTTATAATATTGCAGGCAATGATACTGCAGACTTTATTGATAATGACAGTTCGGGTTTGGTTGTAAAAGATACATTACCCGAAAATCCTGAAGAAGTAATTAAAACCGAAATGGCTCAGATAGATTCGGTTTTAAGCATTTCATCTGATTCAGTCAAAAATCAGGAAAAAAATAATACAATAGGTAATCTGCTGAATCCACGTAATTCAGATACGGTAAAATACTATGGTGATGACGTGAAAATCAGCTTTGATACTCCTAAGATAGATTATTCTCAGCAAAAAGATTCTGTCTATCTGGAGAATCTCAAGTTTAATATAAAAGACAATACAAATTCCGACGGTTCGTACAAAATTAACAAGTACAAGATTAAATTCTCGCCTGACCTTATTTACGGTAATGCGACATACACCAGCTTTTACGGTGTGCAGGGAATCGCACAGGTGATGCTCAGCGATATGCTCGGTGATCACAGAATTTTTATTCAGACTTCACTTGTGATAGACATCAAAAACAGCGACTATGCTGTTGCTTATTATTATCTTCCAAAAAGAATAGATTACGGAGCAGCTTTGTATCATACTGCAAGATTTGTTAACTTCGGAAGCGGATTCTACAGTAATTTATACAGATACACGACAATTGGCGGAAGCGTATCTGCTTCTTACCCTTTCTCACGTTTCAAAAGAATTGAAGGCAGGCTTCAGTTTGAAAATGTAGCAAGGGAAAATCTTGACGTTGTAGTTGAACCGAAAGTAAGCAAGAATCTGCTGGTGCCAACTTTTAGTTTTATTCATGACAACACACAGTGGGGATATGCTGCACCTGTAGCCGGGACAAGATATAATCTGACTCTGTTCGGTTCTCCGAAGCTGGGAAGCGAAGGAATCGGTTTCGCTTCTTTCCTTTATGACTTCAGGCATTATATAAAACTGGGTGATGATTATACTTTTGTAACGAGACTTTCCGGAGGAGCGAGTTACGGACCGAATCCGCAGAGATTCTTTATAGGAGGTGTGGAAAACTGGATTAACAGCACTTATGAAAATTATAACATTCCTATTTACAATATCGGTGACTTTTCATTCTCTTCACCGGGATTGCCGCTGAGAGGTTACAATTATGACAGACAGTCCGGTTCGAAATACGCTCTTGCAAATATTGAATTGCGTTTTCCTCTTTTCAGATATCTTCTTTTCGGAGCGCTTCCTCTCGGATTTGCAAATATTGAAGGAGTAACATTTCTTGATGTAGGTACAGCATGGTCAGATGATAATGCGCTTAAATTATTCGGAACAGGCGTTAACGGTCAGCTGAAAGCAAATGATTTGTTAACCGGAATAGGCTGCGGTGCAAGGGTTAACTTTCTCGGCCAGCCTGTAATGTTTGATATCGGCTGGGGATATAATTTCGATAAATTTACTGCTCCGATTTATTATATTTCATTCGGTTATGACTTCTGATTAAGCTTAAAAAACGGACAAAAAAAAACCGTGAGTAATATCACGGTTTTTTTAATATCTTTTTTTAATGAATATTAACTGCTGGTTTCCCCTTCTGCAACTGCAGCAGTTTCTTCAGATTCAGCCTCAGCTTCAGTTTCCTGAGGAATTACATTTACTCTGATTTTAGCTATAACCGAGTGCACAAGCTTGACTTCAACTTCATGTTCTCCGAGTGATTTTATAGGCTCTTTTATAATAATTTTCTTTTTATCCAAATCTTCAAATCCCTTTTCCTTTAATGCTTCGAAAATCATCTGGGAAGTAACGGAACCGAAAATTCTTTCATCTTCTCCTGTCTGCATTCTGATGGTTACAGTATTCCTGGCAATATCAGCAGCTACTTTCTGAGCTTCTTCCGTTAACTTCAGAACTTTCCTGCTCCTTTGCTTTTTGATTTCCTCAAATGATTTCAGGTTTGATGCATTTGCAGGAGTCACAATTCCGTTAGGAATAAGGAAATTTCTGGCATATCCGTTCTTTACTTCTAAAATTTGCCCTTCGTCGCCAAGCAGTTCATAGTCTTTTTTAAGTATAACTTTCATTATATATGTATATTTTAGTAAAATTTAAAAACGGAAACCTTGCCGTTTCCGTCTACATTATTTATAAAAATTTATTGTTTCTCTGAATCCTTCAGGAGATCCGAATCTTCCGGAGAAAGCAGCGAATCAAATGAATCATCAGTAAATGAAGTAATATCCTCTTCTTTTTCAGAAACTGCTCCGGCACCGCGTTTATTCAGGAACTGAATTCTTCTTGCCTTTATTTCAACAATTGTTCTGTTTAATCCGTCTTCTGTTTTGAATGTTCTGCTTTGTAATTCACCGTCAACAAGCACAGCATTCCCCTTCTTTAATCTGTCTTTGCAGCTGTCTGCAAGCCTGTTCCATGCGACAATTCCTACATAGCATACATCTTCTTTCCATTCTTCGTTTTTGTCTTTAAATCTTCTGTTGCTGGCAATCGAAAAATTCACAACGGGAGTTCCAGACGTAGTCTGTCTGAATATCGGATCCTTTGTTAAATTTCCTGCTATTACAACTGAATTCAGTTCGGGCATCTTAAAATCAGCCATGTTTATCCTCCAAGATAATTATATGTTTTAAAATTATTTGTTAATTTTTTGTTGTTTCTAACACTGTCTCTGCTGCCGCCGCCGCTGATTCTGCTTTTTCTGCTTCAAGCGCAGCAAGATTTTTCGATTCTTCAAACTTAGACTGAATAATGGCTTTATTCTTCAGATGTTCATCCTTTTCCTTTAATGATTTCGGAGACATATAGATTGTTAAATATCTCAGAATGTTTTCGTCAAGGAAATATGTTCTCTCTAATTTTGAGATTAACTGAGGTGAAGCCATCATTTCAAAACAGACATAATATCCGTTCAATCTTTTCTTAATCTGATATGCTAATCTTTTTCTTCCGATTCTGTCGGTATTCTTAATATCTATTTCATTCTTAAGAAAAAGAGCTTCATATTTCTTTATAACGTCTTCAATTGCGGCATCGTCCAGATTACCATCAATAATTAAATAGGACTCGTAATACTTTTTGATCAAAGTTGATAAATTATTTTAAATTTTACAAATTAAAGCAACAAATATATCCTTTTTATACTTAAAATACAAGATAATTGAAAGTGAAAATACTCTATAATGGTGCGAGAAGAGGGACTTGAACCCTCACGCCGTTTCCAGCGCCACCCCCTCAAGATGGTGCGTATACCAATTCCGCCATTCTCGCAAAACAATGCAAGATAATCAATATTTATATTTCTTAAAACACTATTCACAATCTTTTTTGTGTATTTTGTCACTTCTCCCCAAAATGTTTTTTAACTTAATTAGAAACTTACATTCTATTAGAAATTTAAACAAAATCTAAGCTGCTTTGATACAACCTCACCCTGCCCTCACCTTTAAAAGAGAGTGCCTTAATACTTCCATTTTTACCACAAAGCCACCAAGTCACAAAGGAAAAAGTTTTGAAGTAGGTGATCTTAGTGCCTTCGTGACTTCGTGGTTAAGTCTTTTATTAGTTTTTAGCACTATCAAAAAAGCAGAGGGTTTGGCAGGGGTTTGTTAGAATTTGTTCTGATTTACAATAGAAAATATATTTAAATTTATTTAAAAATATAAAACTTAAAATCGTTTTGGACGGATGTGATATTTTATTGAATTTCGTTTCTTAATACGAAATCTGATTTGCTGTTTTTGCTTTTTTATCCCTGAAAATGATGTTCCTGAATAATAATATTACAATCAGTATTAGAAATGCAAAAGATACAGGCGGCGAAATTATTACAAGGACTGTTGTCAAAACCGAAGAAATCAGCTCAGTAAATGATACTATTGTATTTCCGTTTCCCTCAGGAAAAACTGACGACAATGATCTTGATTTCACTGTTAGAAACTGAATGTTAACTGCAGCTCCGCCTCCGATTATAAATGCCGTTACTGCTCTTAATGCCGGGCTGAAATCAGCAAGAAACATTAATCCCAGAACTGTTCCTGAAATCAGCGCAAGCGGAGTGGATATTAAATCAAGCATATTATCAATCCATGGAGTGAAATATCCTGTAATCTCCAGCACTGCCAGTATGATAAATATATATAAGGCAATATCCGAATAAATCCATAATGAATCACCGGGTGGAATCAGTATTCCGATTTTTCCTGATATGCTTAATATTAAATAAGGAACGAAAATTCTGAATCCGCTTGCAGCGCATATGCAGATTACCGTAATCAGATTTAGTATTATTTCCATTTATAAATCAAATTAACATATCATTACAGTATTATAAAGTTCAAAAACACCGGTTTGCTTTTTTTACGGAGTTCTGAAGATTATTATTATCATTGATATTGTCGTATCTGTTAAATAACTTGCAAATGATTCGCAATTAAATTATTAAATTATTCTCTTGATCAGCAGACTAAAACATAATCTTGCTATCAGACTGGATCTCATTGGGTTTTCCGCTTCGACAATCTGCGCTGTTCATTGCGCTCTGATGCCTTTTATACTTGTTTCTCTGCCCTTAATCGGCATGGAATTTCTCGCAAATCCGGCGGTTGAATTGTTTTTTGTCTGCACAAGCATTCTGATCGGAATTTTTACTTTCAGGCACGGATATTTCAATCATCATCACAGAATCTATCCGTTTGCATTATTTATTACAGGTCTGACGCTTATTTTTTCAGGACATTATTTTTTCCATGGTCATTCTCACGAAGAATCTTTTTCAGGTCTGTCTGATTTAAACTCCGAAATCATCTTTTTATTCATTGCTCCTCTCGGAGCAGTTATGATAGGAACTGCTCATTTCATTAACAGAAAACTTTCGAAAACAAAGGCTGAAGTTAAGTGTAATTGTAAATAATATGAACAAATCATTTTTCATATCTGTATTAATGATTGTTGTGTTTTCTCCTGTTATCAGATGTCAGGTTCCGGACAGATATGACCTGAAAGGAAAAGTAACTGACGAAGAGAATAATCCTTTGAACTACGTTAATGTTACAATTCAGGAATTGTCAGTCTCTTCAAAAAGCGATAAAAACGGTGAATTTGTGTTTACTGGAATTCTGTCAGGATCCTATCATATTACTTTTACACTTTCAGGATATCTGAATAAATCGGAAGAATTTAAACTGAGTAAAACAACACAGTATATGAATATTAAACTTGAGAAAGGACTGATTGAAACCTCGACTATTGATGTTACCGGCACCTTTAATCCTACGGAAATATCAAACTCTACTTTTTCCGTTACATCCATAAATCCGCGTGCAATTAACAAATACAGAAGCGAGAATATTGCCTCGACTATTCAGAATGTCCCCGGCATTAATAATCTTTCAACAGGAACAACAATCGGGAAGCCCGTCATCAGAGGATTATCCTATCAAAGCGTACTCGTTCTGCATGACGGTGTAAAACATGAATCGCAGCTCTGGGGTGATGAACACGGACCGGAAATTCCTGTTTATAATATTGAACGCATTGAAATTCTCCGCGGACCTTCAAGTCTGATGTACGGGTCGGACGGCATCGGCGGTGTTGTAAATATTATTACTAAACCTTTGCAGTTCTCTTCTGATGATAAACTTTTAAAATACGGGAATCTGGTTTTTAACGGTTTTTCAATGAACAATCAGCTTTCTGCAAATCTGAATCTGGGAATTGGTACAGCGAATACCGGAATTCAGGGATTTGCAGGCTTAAGAAAAGGATCAGATATTAAAACACCTTCGGGATCTCTTGCCGTAAATACGCCATACGGAATTAATAATGTCAGCGGTGGAATTCTCAGCAACAGCGGTGATCAGGAATTTCAGGCAGGTATTAATGCAGGATTTAAAACATCTTTCGCAAACATTAGTTTTTCTTTTGAAAATTTCAACCGTGAACTGCAGCTGCATGAAAATCCTGAAATAGATCCTGAAGCAACTCCTAATCAGAAAATTGTTACTAATAATCTGGATTTAAAAGGCGAATTCCCTTTAAGCAGTTCATATGAAATTGAAACTGTGTTCTCTTACGAAAATCAGAACAGAATTGAGTATGAAAATATTTACGATAAGGAAAACGGTATAGAAGCTTTAAATCTTACTCTTAAACTGTTTCAGGGAGATGTCAGATTTCATCACAAAAGCTTTAAAAATCTTAACGGCACTTTAGGCTTGTCCCTGAGAGCGCCGAGTAACAGATCTGTTGCGGAAGAAAAACTTATTCCGAATTATAATGCCGGCGGAATTGGAGTTTACTGGATGGAGAATCTTGAATTAAAGAAGTTTACTTTTTCCGGAGGAATAAGGTATGACGCTAAAAGTATTTATATTAAAGAAACTGTTCTGGAAACAGATACTCTTGGTAATCCAGTAAATACAATTGATTCCCGGGATTTGGGTTTTGAATCATTTTCATATTCTTTCGGCGCGGTGTTCAGAATTAACAGTTTCAGTGAAATTTTTTCAAATATCGGTACAGGCTGGAGACCTCCGTCTGAATACGAATTGTTTGTTGACGGTGTCCATGAAGGCACAGGAAGATATGAAAAAGGTCTTATTACTCTGAATCCGTCTTATTCCCCTTCTCCCGAAAATTCTGTCAACTTTGATATCGGAACAAGAATCCGGTACAGGTATTTTTCTGCTGAAATTTCACTGTACAGCAACAGAATAAGTAATTTTGTTTTTCCGGCTTCTACCGGCGTAACAGATTCCGCAAGCGGTTTTCAGATTTTTAATATATTGCAGGATAACAGTTTATTCCGCGGATATG
>JAEUSI010000320.1 GCA_016788375.1 Ignavibacteria bacterium
CAAATCTTACCGGATGTTACTTCACAAGTATCATTTTCTTTGTATCAGTGAAGCCGGGAGTTGTGATCCTGTAGAAATATACTCCGCTTGGCTGGTTCTTTGCGTTCCATTCATATTCATATGAGCCTGATTTCAGGTTCTGGTTCACCAAGCTGCTGACGAGCCTGCCGGAAATATCATAAACGCTCACATTCACAAAGCCGCTGTTCACGATGCTGAAGCTGACTTTGGTTGAAGGATTGAACGGGTTTGGATAATTCTGCCCGAGCGAGTATTCCGCAGGCTGGTTCTGGTTAACTATTCCAACAAAACCAACATTAATATTGATGAATCTCTCATGCACAGGTGTTCCGTTGGGTCCGTTGCCCACAACTCTTACAGTATAGCCGCCATTAGGCACGCCGCCTGCAGTTTTTATGCGCAGCCTGAGTGAGTCAGGATACGTGAGCAGCCTGTTCTGCAGCGTGTTCGTGGTTTTGTTAAGCAGGTCAAGCGTGATAGTGCCTGTGCCGGGCGGATTTGTAACCGTTGCCGAGAACAATGCAGTATCGCTGTAAAGCTTAAC
>JAEUSI010000321.1 GCA_016788375.1 Ignavibacteria bacterium
TAACGGTCTCGGAGGCGCAAGCACAGAAGTTACTTACAAAGGAACATATATTATGGACACTGCGAAGAACTGCGCTTTGCCGGTTGAACTCTCAGGTTTTACCGCAGCCGTTAACAGGAATACCGTTAATTTAAACTGGTCAACTGTATACGAAACAAACAACTCCGGATTTGACATAGAAAGAAAAGCCGTAAATTCCGGTCAATGGATTAAAATCGGCAATGTAGCCGGCGGCGGAACGGTTTCTGAGCCGAGAAATTATTCTTTTTCAGACAGGATTAATTCAGGTAAATTCAGTTACAGACTGAAACAGAAAGATTATAACGGAAATTATGAATATTTCGGTCTTTCAGGCGATGTCTTAATCGGAATTCCGGGCAAATTCGATATGTCTCAGAATTATCCGAATCCGTTTAATCCGGCAACAAAAATAAATTTTGATCTGCCGAAAGACGGGCAGGTTTCAATTAAATTGTTTGATATTACCGGAAGGCAGGTTGCAACAATAGTAAACGAAGTAAAAACTGCCGGATATTATACTGTTCAGTTTAATGCGTCCGATT
>JAEUSI010000322.1 GCA_016788375.1 Ignavibacteria bacterium
TTTCTTGTTGCTCATAAAAAATGATAATCCGGCAAACGTACTGAAAATTGTGTAAAGATGCAGGTGAAGGATTGCCTCAGCAAATCATAACAGGTTTGGCAGGTCATGTTGATGGCTTACTATCACCCCTTCGGGGTTTCGATCAAATTCGATTTATAATATACTACTATAAATATCAGCCCTTCGGGCTTTAGCTTTTATAATCTTGAATGACACTTGTGCGGTGAACAGTATATGTTTCCCATCAATCCTATGAATTTACTATCACCCCTTCGGGGTTTTGATCACATTCGATTTACAATACATCTAATATTAATATCAGCCCTTCGGGCTTCAATACCTATTCAATTCGCCGGGTTTATAATCTTATGCCAATCCCGAAGGGATGTCATTACTATAACAGCACAAGGAATAACTGATCTGAACCCCGAAGGGGTGGCATTAGGCTTTACAGAAGAACTCTTCCCACAAAAACACTAAACACACAAAAAATATAAAAAACCTTTATCTATCGGGGTCGTATAACCAGCTACTCATACCGGAAAAAATCACAAAC
>JAEUSI010000323.1 GCA_016788375.1 Ignavibacteria bacterium
GGTAATACTATTTTAGGTTTTGGATTTTAGATTTTGGATTGCCTGAAAGGGGAGGACGGGATATTGTATCGTGGCGGTGGCTCTGCAATAAATAGGTTAGCATCGGTAATATTATTTTAGGTTTTGGATTTTAGATTTTGGATTGCCTGAGAAGGGAGGACGGTATATTGTCTCGTGGCGGTGGCTTAGCAATAAATAGGTTAGCATCGGTAACATTATTTTAGGTTTTGGATTTTAGGTTTTGGATTGCCTGAAAGGGGAGGACGGGATATTGTCTCGTGGCGGTGGCTCTGCAATAAATAGGTTAGCATCGGTAATATTATTTTAGATTTTGGATTTTAGGTTTTGGATTGCCTGAAAGGGGAGGACGGTATATTGTCTCGTGGCGGTGGCGCTGTAATAATAAAGGGTAGCATCGGTAACATTATTTTAGATTTTGGATTTTAGGTTTTGGATTGCCTGAAGGGGCAGGACAGGATATTGTCTCGTGGCGATGCTGCTGTAAAAAGTATGAATAGCCAAGGAAGCCTGGTATTCACTTTCGAAG
>JAEUSI010000324.1:0-261 GCA_016788375.1 Ignavibacteria bacterium
TATCAACTATCAAGCAAATACTAAGACACAGAGTATCAATTCAAAAAAATCAATACTCAGTGTCTGTTTAATTTCAAATAAATTCCAAATCCGATATCCCAAATTAAAAATTGTACAAATTCCAAATCCGAAATCCCAAATTCCAAATTTAAAAATCACGGATTCAAAGGAGATTTCCTCGAAATAAATTTACCTGCATTGTTTGAAGCAATTAATATATCCGTAAGATCAACGATTGAATTTCCGTTAACATCCGTACTT
>JAEUSI010000324.1:271-545 GCA_016788375.1 Ignavibacteria bacterium
AAATTTGAAGAAGAATTATAAGTCAGCAATACATCCGTAAGATCTACATTTCCGTCCTGCGTCACATCCCCGCTGTACAGGCAATACTTTGTTCCTTTAAGTACTTCATTATTTCCGAATGCCTGGTTTGCAGTAAAAGTAAAATCATAATTCAGTGTAGAGTCCTGAATATAATTTACCGGATTCTTACTCCAGGTCTCTAATGAATTCCTGTGCTTAAGCTGAATGTAGTATGACCCTGTTGGAGCATTAGTAAACTGCATTGCTGACTTGA
>JAEUSI010000325.1 GCA_016788375.1 Ignavibacteria bacterium
CCGCCTGGTGTAGGGCCGGTCCTCCGTTTTGGAGGACCGGACCTGACCTGGTCTTTCTCTGTCGGGGTGACAGGATTTGCACCTGCGACCTCTTCGTCCCGAACGAAGCGCGCTACCAAGCTGCGCCACACCCCGATAGCCCGCGATGTCCTGCGAGCCGCGGACGAGTCTAGCCGACGTCCACGGCTGCCTCCGCGGGGGTGCCCGCCATCGACCCCAGGTCTGCCGGGCGGGCGACGAGGGTCAGCAGGCTGGCCTCGGGCGGGCAGCAGAACCGGGCAGGGGCGAACGGGGAGGTGCCCAGCCCGGCGGACACGTGCAGGCGCATGTGGCTGCCCCAGCGGGAGGCGCCGCGGGCGCGGGATCGGTCGAGGCCGCAGTTGGTGACGATCGCGCCGTAGCCGGGGAGGCGGAGCTGGCCGCCGTGGGTGTGGCCGGCGAGAACCAGGTCGTACCCGTCGCCGGCGAAGGCGTCGAGGACGCGGGGCTCGGGGGAGTGGGTGAGGCCGAGCTTGAGCGTGGTGTCGGCGTCCGGCGGGCCGG
>JAEUSI010000326.1 GCA_016788375.1 Ignavibacteria bacterium
TATTATTGTGGTTCTGAAGATCATGACTTTGAAGAAATCAATCACATTCATGTTTTTAATCAAAAATTAGAATGGAAATCAAAACCAGGATATGCAGTAGGCAAAATGTCTTTAAATGAAATTCCTGAATTTTTTGAGACCCTATTAACATTTTTCTCAAATTCCGAGCAGGCTAATCAGTTTTTAAATAAAAATTTACAATGGATTCGTCAAAGTGAAAAGTATGTTGATTATTACAGACATTTTGTAAATGAACTTTTTGGTTCATATGGTTTGCTATTCTTTAATCCGGATGATAAAGATGCCAAAACTTTATTTTCTCCAGTTATTAAACAGGAATTGCTTCAAATTGGAATGAAAAAATTTGAAAGCGTTGGCGGCACATATTTTAAGAAACTATCTTTTTTAATCGGTTTTGAAAAAGCAATGAAGTTAAAAGCAACATTTGAAAAAATAAAATCGATTATATTTAATTAAATTAATGCAAATATTAAAAATCTTACTGCTTTAAATTATAATCCTTTAAAATACAGCCTTCTA
>JAEUSI010000327.1 GCA_016788375.1 Ignavibacteria bacterium
GCCCGATCCGCTAACGCTGAGGGCTTCAATGTTTGAAACGGTAATGTAAACGATAACCTTATCATTATTACTCCAGCTCCAGTTCATCCATTTGTCTTCCGGCCCGATAACGAGTTTTTCACCGTCTACTTTCGTTTTGATTTTTTCGAGCATTTCGGCTGAGCCTTCAATCTCAACCTTTTGCGAATTACCTTGCTTCAGATACAACTTTCCACCTGTGCGGAATGAGATTTTGGTGAATGTCGACACATCGCGGGTCTCGCGTTTTTGTGCAAATGTTGCCGAAGTGATCAGCAAAACTGCAGTAAGAATAACGAATGCTTTTTTCATAGCTGGATTTATTACAGGGTAAAGACTCTTCATTTTTAACCGGGTTGCACGGACGAACCTGATTATTTGCAATATTTAGACGCATAAAAGGCCTTTGGTGTTGCATGATTACCTCGTTTCATACCATAAACAATTTATCGACAGGTGAATACCGCGAAAAGGGCAGTAAATTCATTGCTTTGGCATTGCCGGTATCGTCAG
>JAEUSI010000328.1 GCA_016788375.1 Ignavibacteria bacterium
TCTCTGCCATCGGTAGTTTTGTTGATGGATTTAATGCTTTGTTTGAAAACCGATGGCAACAATACCTGTTTGAAGTTTTCTCTCAAACTTTTTTCAGGGTCTTGCGGAACGCCAAGCCCCTGGTCTATTACTTGCCAACCTAAATGGCGAAGTTTATCTAAGAAAGGTTTTTCTACATTGATGTATTCTGCCATGGTCTGAACCGTTGATTAAGTTGATTAATGTGATTTTATTGATTGCTGATTGAACTTAGAATTTATCAGGCGTTTGTATTCTAAACTTTTTGCTCCAAAGTTTATCAGCATTCCAATTTCAAGATTGTATGCTTCTAAATAATTAATTGCCTGAGCCAAATGAACATCTTCCAATTTAGTTAATGCTTTCAGTTCAACAGAAACTAAACCACTTACCAAAAAATCAACCCTTCGTGTGCCTATTTGCTTGTCTCTATAAAAAATGGGCATCTCATGCTCACGGCTGAAATCAATCTCAGCCCGATGCATTTCAATTTCCAAAGCTCTTTGATAAAT
>JAEUSI010000329.1 GCA_016788375.1 Ignavibacteria bacterium
TAGAATTGGTGCCAGTGCGTTGATGTAGCGGGCGTGGGAGTATCGAGGGATGAGAGGAGTAGGAGTAGGAGTAGGAGTCAATCACGGTGCAAGCGGCATCGGAGAGTGCCAATCAAGAAATGGGGTCAGTGTTGATCTGAACCCCAAGGGCGGCAGCCTTTCCCCGTTTTTCTGTCCCTTTCCCCTCCCCTCGTAATCGTAATCGCCGATTCGATCCGGGTATGCTCCTTGGGAATTGTTCGGCGCTCAGCCAAAATCCAAAATCTAAAATCCAAAATCTAAAATCGTGGGACTTGTCACTCCGGCATCATGTCCCAGAACCCGAGGGGTTCTCAGAGATGAGCCGGGCGATCGAAGATCCCCGGACTCCCGTTTCCCATTCCCCCGCACCCCGTAGGGCGTGCCACCCCTTTTCACGGCAGGTCCTGGAGATCGTAATCAGGTTGCAATTATAGCCGAGATCAATTGGACAAGCATCGGGATTGGATTTTCTGGATTGGATTTTCGAGTGTGGAGGAGTAATTTTAAC
>JAEUSI010000032.1 GCA_016788375.1 Ignavibacteria bacterium
AGAACAACAGGGGTTTTGAGGTTGAAAGGAAATTATCAGGTGACAATAATATCTGGAATAAAGTCGCGTTCATCGAAGGCAGCGGAAATTCAGATGAAAGCAAGTCCTATACTTACAGAGACAATAATCTGACTGCAGGCAAATATAATTACAGGCTGAAGCAGGTAGACTATAACGGAAACTATGAATATTACGAACTTCAGAATGAAGTTGTAATAGGCGTTCCGGTTAAGTTTGAACTGAATCAGAATTATCCGAATCCGTTCAATCCTACTACAAAAATTAATTTCTCGCTTCCTGTAGATACTAAGATTACACTCAGTGTTTATGATATCAGCGGCAGGCTCGTAGCATCGCTGATTAACAATGAATTCAGAACAGCGGACTATTATACTGTTGATTTCAACGGATCTAATCTTGCAAGCGGTGTATATTTCTATACTATTCAGACCGGCAAATTTACGGATTCGAAGAAAATGATTCTTGTGAAGTAAAGATACAGAACCAGTTTAATAAAGATTTTAATCCGCAGGGAAATTATTCTCTGCGGATTTTTTATTTTCAGCTTGATATATAAATCAGTAATTAAGTATTAATTATTCTCTGTGATAATGCTTAAAGGCAGATCACACTTAAACAAATAATCCAACTGAATTTCGTTTAAAATTTAATTAATTTGCATGTGTAAAAAGAATTTTTTTACCGGTAATCCAATATTGATAATTAAAAAAGCATAATAATATGTCATTCAGAACAGAGCATGATACAATGGGAGAAGTGAAAGTTCCTTCCGGAAAATACTGGGGCGCTCAGACACAGCGTTCAAAAGATAATTTTAAAATCGGCGGTAATCTGATGCCGGAAGAAGTAATCTGTGCATTTGCAATACTGAAGAAAGCCGCTGCGGCTGCAAATACAGAATGCGGCGTGCTTGATAAAGATAAATCGGAACTTATCGGAAAAGTATGCGATGAAATTCTTGAAGGTAAACTTACGGACGAGTTTCCGCTAGTTGTCTGGCAGACTGGCTCTGGCACACAGTCAAACATGAATGTAAATGAAGTAATTGCGAACAGAGGTCATGTTTTAAACGGAGGAAAGCTGGAAGATGAAAAAAAATATCTTCATCCGAATGATGATGTGAATAAATCACAGTCGTCAAATGATACATTTCCGACTGCAATGAATATTGCAGCGTATAAAATTCTGACAGAAAAGACAATTCCCGCCGTAGAAAAACTCAGAAACACATTTCACGGGAAATCAGAGGAGTTTATGGAAGTTATTAAAATCGGAAGAACGCATTTTATGGATGCAACTCCTCTGACACTCGGTCAGGAATTTTCGGGATATGTATCACAGCTTGAGCACGGAATTCAAACAGTAAAGAATTCGCTTAATCATTTATCGGAACTTGCGATCGGCGGATCGGCAGTAGGAACCGGAATAAATGTTCCGGTAAATTACGATAAAATCGTTGCGGATAAAATTTCGGAATTATCCGGCATTAAATTCAAAACAGCTGCAAATAAATTCGAAGCTCTTGCTTCCAATGATGCTATTGTAGAAGCATCCGGAGCTTTGAAAACTCTCGCTGTGAGTCTGATGAAAATTGCAAATGACATCAGACTCCTGTCATCCGGTCCGAGAAGCGGGATCGGAGAGATATTTATTCCGGAAAATGAACCCGGTTCTTCAATTATGCCGGGCAAGGTTAATCCGACACAGGTTGAAGCTATGACTATGGTCTGCGCTCAGGTTATCGGTAACGATACTGCAGTTTCAGTCGGGGGAATGAGCGGACATTTTGAACTTAACGTGTATAAGCCAATGATGATTTATAATTTCCTAAACTCGGCGAAACTCATAGCCGACGCATGCATTTCGTTTAACGATCACTGCGTCTCGGGAATTGAGCCGAATTATGATTCGATAAACAAAAATCTAGAAAACTCGCTTATGCTTGTTACCGCTCTGAATACTCATATAGGTTATGAAAATGCAGCGAAGATTGCGAAGAAAGCGCATAAGGAAAACAAGACTCTGCGTCAGGCGGCAATTGAACTCAATCTTCTCACCGATGAGGAATTTACCGAAAAGGTAAATCCCAAAAAGATGGTCGGTCTTAAAATTAAATAAACCCTGCAGTGATATTTAATGAAAATGTGTTTGACGATTTTCCTGTATTAAGAACCGGCAGATTATTGTTAAGAGAGATCACTCCCGCAGATGCAAAAGAAATATTTGCGATTTATTCGAGCGATGCAGCAATGAAATACTTCGGAAAGGATACATTCAAAACAATTGATGAAGCTTATGAAATGATCGAAAGAGTCAGGAAAGGTTTCAGAGACAGGGAAGGGATAAGATGGGGGATATCCTTTAAGGATTCGGATATGCTTATCGGAAGCGGTGGATTCTGGAGACTGATAAAGCCTCACTTCAGGGCGGAAATCGGATATGATCTCCATCCGGATTACTGGGGAAAGGGTATTATGACAGAAGCTGTTAAAGCCATGATTGAATTCGGATTCGGGAAAATGAATCTGCATTCTATCGAGGCAAATACAGATCCTGAAAATGCTGCTTCAGCAAGGCTTCTAGGGAAAAACGGCTTTGTAAAGGAAGGAATATTCAGGGAGAGTTATTATTATAACGGAGTGTTTTTGGATTCACATATTTACTCATTGATAAAGAAAAACTGACCTGATGTAAAGTCAGTGTAAATAAAACTGAAAACTAATTCCTGTTTACAAGTTTGCCTACTGTCTTATCAAAGCTTTTAAAATTCTGTTTGCCGATAAAAGTATTCCTTAATATTCCTTTTTTATCGAATATAAATGTAGCAGGTATAGAGCCTTCCCATTCTTTATCCATATAATTAATCAGGTCTTCATCCTTGCCGAAATTGTTAAAGTAAGTTATAAAATCTACATTATTCTTCGCGAGAAAAGCTTTGGTTTTATCTTCAAACTTTTTACCGAAATCAAGACTTACTAATATCATCACAAAACCGGTGTCTTTATATTTTTGGTTAACTTCAAGCAGATCCGGAAATTCCTCTACACAGGGTCTGCACCATGTCGCCCAGAAGTTGAACAGAATCACTTTGCCTCTGTTTGCTTCTTTTATGCTGTCGAGAACCTGTTTATCTGCGGGAAGTAAATCCTGAGATAAACCTGATTTTGAAATGAATGTAACAAGCAGAACTAACGGGAGAAGGAATTTTATCATTTTTACAAAACCGGGAGAGAGAAATAAATCCTCTCTCCGGATAAAATTTAATGAATGAATTAATTTAATTTACTTTTTTGATTGAACAGCCGAAAGCTTTTGTCTGATTTACGGTGATTGCCTTACCGGCAAGAAAATCATTAAGAGCATTCTGAAGATCGTTTGAAGTGACTTTTTCTGCTTCCTTGTTGTCATCTATTCTTCCGTGATAAATTAGCGTCATAGTTGAATTATCTATTACAAACACTTCTGGAGTTCTTGCTGCGCCGAACTGACTGGCAACTATGTTATCATTATCTTTTAACACCGGAAAATTGTAACCTTTTTCCTTTGCATGATTCATAACTTCTTCAACAGGTTCGGTTTTATTCGAATTAATTCCCCAGATTACAATTCCCTGTGATGAAAATTCATCTGACAGCTTTATCAAACGGTCTGTATAGGGCTGAACGAAGGGACATTCGGTTGACATAAAGATTATTACGGTAGCTTTTGAATCAGATTTGCTAAGTGTATAAGAGCTTCCGTCATAATTGTTTATAGTAAAATCCGAAACCTTGTCTCCCGGTTTATAGCTGTCAGATTTGTCGTTTGAGAATGAATTTGTGAATAATGTGAAGAGAACTGCGATTACAAAAAACGTTTTTAAAATTTTCATTTACTATCTCCTTTTTTAAGTTTAATGATAAAAATGCATTAAATGCAAATAAAGTTTCAGATTTCAGCCGGAATACTAATATTATTTCCTTCTGAACTTCCGGCAAATATTACATTTCAATTTATACAAACATAAACTAAATTGCAAAGAATTTTTTCAAATCATAACAACTCATTTCCTCAAATGCAGATTATTGACTGGTTAATAATTCTTCTCTACTTCGCAGTATCACTAACAATAGGACTGATTTATTCAAAACGCGCGGGAGGTTCAACGGAAAATTTCTTTCTTTCCGGGAGAAAACTTTCATGGTGGCTTGCTGGAATTTCCATGGTAGCAACTACATTTGCCGCTGATACTCCGCTAGCAGTTACTGAACTTGTAGGGCAGAACGGTATTGCAGGCAACTGGCTCTGGTGGAATATGTTAATCGGCGGAATGCTGACGACATTTTTCTTCGCCAGATTATGGAGAAGAGCGGATATACTGACAGACATCGAGTTTATAGAATTCAGATATTCAGGTAAACCTGCTGCAGTCCTGAGAGGATTCAAGGCAGTTTATATGGGAATTTTCATGAATACTGTTATTATGGGCTGGGTAAATCTTGCAATGATAAAAATTCTTACCGGAATGTTTCCGGAATATGTAAATCAGGATAATGCACTCTATTATGTAGGAGGATGCATGCTTATAACTGCATTTTATTCGGCTGTATCAGGACTTTGGGGAGTAGCGGTAACCGATGCATTTCAGTTTATTCTAGCTATGATTGGATGTATTGTACTTGCAGTGGTAGTCGTAAATCAGCCTCAGATCGGCGGACTGAGCGGATTGCAGTCAAAACTTCCCGAATGGGCAATGAGATTCACTCCAGAAATTTCTTCTGAAGTGACACCTTCTTCTGTTGGTGGAATTCTGGCAATGTCAGTTTCTACTTTTCTTGCTTTCATCGGAATACAGTGGTGGGCTTCCTGGTATCCGGGAGCTGATCCCGGCGGAGGCGGATATATTGCGCAGAGAATGATGGGAGCAAAGGATGAAAAAAATTCGCTTTATGCAACTCTGTTTTTTCAGGTCGCGCACTACTGCATAAGACCATGGCCCTGGATTATTGTAGGTCTGAGCGCTCTTGTGCTTTATCCGGATCTCTCACATGCAGATAAAGGACTGGGATTTGTAAAAGCCATGAATGATTTTTTGCCTGCCGGACTTAAAGGGCTGCTTCTTGCAGCATTTCTCGGAGCATACATGTCAACTATTGCAACTCATCTTAACTGGGGAACATCTTATTTTATAAATGATTTTTACAGGAGATTTTTAAATAAAAACAAATCCGAGAAGCATTATGTAAAAATCGCTAAATTAATGACAATAGTCTTTATGTTTCTTTCCGTAATTGTCACGACACAGATGACTACAATTTCCGGTGTTTGGAGTTTTGTAATTGAATGCGGCGCAGGGCTCGGACTCGTGCTGATTTTAAGATGGTTCTGGTGGAGAGTAAATGCAATAAGCGAAATAGTTGCAACTATTACGCCGTTTATTGTTTATGCGGTTTTAAAATTTGGAGAATTCGATGTTATATTTCCGAATACGCTTTATATTATAGTTCCGGTCACAACCTTTGCCTGGCTTTTAACCGCTTTTATTACAAAACCGACAGATGAAAGTAAATTAGAATCATTTTACAGGAGAGTTCATCCGGGAGGAATCGGATGGAAAAAGATTTCAGCTAAACTCTCAGACGTAAAGTCAGACACAGGATATTACCTCTTGTTTATAGACTGGGTAGCCGGAATAGTACTGGTATACTCATTTCTGTTCGGATTTGGAAAAATAATATTCGGTCAGGCGTATACCGGGTTATTATTCCTGCTGATTGGATTTGCTGCAGCTATGCTTATAAGAAGAAATTTCAATAAAGCCGGCTGGAAGACGATAAACTGAGTATTCAGATTTAATTAATAATTTTTCATCGTAATTACAAAGAATCTGAGGCTGGCGGAATTGCAATTCATACTCTTTGAGATAATATCTCAATACAGATTTTTTGTTTATTCAGCTTTGATTATTGTTATCAGAATGGATTTTAAAACACATAAAACTGCTTTTGAATTGCGGAATATGTTTTCATACGATATCAGAAATTCAGAAAATAAAACTTTAATAAATTAAATTAATGTAATCTCATGTTGAAAACGGGAGACAAAGCGCCTGACTTCTCTCTTATCAGTGACAAAGGTGAAAAAGTAAGTCTGAAAGACTTCAGGGGAAAGAAGGTGATATTATATTTTTATCCGAAAGATGATACTTCCGGCTGTACAAAAGAGGCTTGCAGTTTCAGGGATAACATCAGAATTTTCGAAAAGAAAAATGCCGTAATAATCGGAGTGAGCAAAGACAATACGGCTTCGCATCAGAAATTCAAGAAGAAATACGATTTGCCGTTTACATTATTATCAGATGAAAATCTCGATATGATCAAATCATATGATGTATGGAAGGAAAAAAGCATGTACGGGAAAAAGTATATGGGAATAGAAAGAACAACTTACATAATAGATGATAAGGGAAAAATACAGGAGATATTTAATAAAGTAAAAGTTGACGGTCACACGGAAGAAATTCTCGGTAAATTATAAAATTTAAATTCTATGCCGGATAAAATTGATATAATAAAAGTTGAATCGGAATCCCTAAAGCGTAAGTTTATAGAGTTTCCGTACGAATTATACAAAGGAAATGATAACTGGGTAGAGCCGCTCAGGTTTGATGTTAAGAATAATCTTGACGTAAAGAAAAATCCTTTTTACGATCATTCAAAAATCAGTTTGTGGATGGCTGAAAAAAACGGCAAAATTGCCGGAAGAATTGCAGGAATTATTAATGATAATCATAATGCTTTTCATAATGACTATACGGGATTCTTCGGATTTTTTGAATGTATTAATGACAAAAAAGTTTCAAGACTGTTGTTTGATAAAGCCGCTGATTTTGTCAGAGAATACGGAATGAACACATTAAGAGGTCCGGTAAGTCCTTCGACAAATGACGAATGCGGAATGCTTATAGACGGATTTGACAAGCCGCCTGTAATGCTCATGCCTTACAATCCGGAGTATTATATTGAACTTGTTGAAGATTACGGATTTAAAAAAGCAAAGGATCTTCTGGCATTCTGGATTACTCCGGAAGTTGTCAAAGATGAAAAAATGATGAGTAAATTAGACCGTATAGCCGAAATGATAATCAAAAAGGAGAATCTTACCATCAGGAATCTTAACATGAAGGATTTTGACAATGAAGTTCAGAAGGTAAGAGAAGTTTATAATGATGCCTGGGAAAAAAACTGGGGTTTTGTGCCGATGACAGTTGATGAATTTAAGTATGTCGCCAAGAGCCTGAAGCTTATAGCAGATCCTGATTATGTGGAATTTGCCGAAATAAACGGACATCCGGTCGGATTTTCTCTTGCGCTTCCAGATGTAAATCAGGCAATAAAAGGATTGAACGGAAAACTGATGCCGTTCGGGTTCATCAGATTTCTTCTAAACAAGAAAAAAATCAATCAGCTTAGAGTACTGATAATGGGACTAAAAAAGGATTATCAGAAGAAGGGAATTGATGCCATCTTTTACAGGAATATAATAAAAGCAGGATACAGAAAAGGGCTTAAAGGTGCAGAGATTTCATGGATACTTGAAGATAACTATGCGATGAAACAGACTACAGAAAAACTGGGAGCAAGTGTATATAAGACATTCAGGATATTTGATAAAATGATATGAAAACTGATTAGAAACTTTAACTGAATCAAATCCTGATTCTGAAATACTCATAAAGTTTTCCGTAAAAATCTTCCTTGCCATTAATTTCCGTAATTATCCTGTCACTTCCTTCTGTAACAGTCAATTTCTGATCAGTCAGAGTAATCCTGCCGTTTTCTTTTGCAATTGTGCATAATTTCTTTCGAGTAAAAGGAGAGTCTGGTGAAGTCTGATGATAAATATTCATTTCATTGAATTCATACCATTTTCGCTCTTTTAATGTGAAAATGTATTCATCGGAATACTCAGTATTATCATAAGATTTAGATATTTTAAGATATTCTGAGTATATTTCTGAATCTGATTTCGAGATTTTGAACCAACCGTTGAGATTTTTCTGAGATTTATTCATATTTACAGATACAGGTTCAATAAAACTGTCTCCGAAACCTACGTCAGCCAGCCAGAGTTCATCGAGTTCAACAACAATAGCTAAATGGTCAAATTCTTCACCGTATTTGCCATCACCGCTGTTAACTCTTGCAGAGATCATTTTTACATTATACCCAAGTTCTTTTAAAAGATGATAAAAAAGACCGTTAAGTTCATAACAGTAACCTCCCCGGGAATTACTTATCACTTTTCTTTCAACAGATTCCAAATTCAGTATAATCTTTTTATTATTGTGAATATCCAGATTCTCAAACGGGATAAAATACAGATGATTTTGATGAATTTTCCTCAGATTATCTAGATTTGCATTGGTTTTTCCGCTATAATTTATTCTTTCTAGATATTTATCGGTATTCAAAAGCCGTTAATTTAGAATTAATTAATAAATTCATCATTATAATGTAAAAATAAACTGAAATTGAGTAAAATCAATATAATTTAATATAATTTGATTAAAAAACAATAAAAAATCTCAGAAAGTCTGAAACCTTATAACTGTTTTACCTATTCAATATATCAAAACATGAATCAAGAATACATCCCTTAATGGTTTGTAACTTAAAACCAAAATCCATATATTTACCAACAGTTTTTAAAAAGATTTTCTTAGCAATATATCGTTCTTTAACACAGTAAACATCTAAGATTAAGTTTGATTTTTACACTGTTCCTATTTTCAGTGAAACGAGTGTTCCAACAAAATATATTCGATAACAAAATAGGAGATGTACAATTGAGTAAAACCAAAATTACTGCGATATTTATTTTCGCATTAGTTTTAACAAACTTAATCAGTTTGAAGCAATCTGATTTATTTGCAAAAAACAGAGATGTTAACCCGGAATTTGTTCAGGAAGGTATAGCTTCGTGGTATGGCCCAGGATTTCAAGGCAGGAAGACCGCTAATGGAGAGCGGTTTAACACCCATGAAATGACGGCAGCACATAAAACTTTACCTTTCAATACTTTACTAAAAGTAACAAATCTAGAGAATGGCGTCTCAACCATTGTGAGAATCAATGACAGAGGTCCATATGTGAGGGGTCGTATAATTGACCTTTCCAATGCCGCAAAAACAGAAATTCAAATGGGCGGGCTGGCTGAAGTCAGGATAGAAATATATGATCCTGAAAAAGAAGCAGCCGAAGAAGAAGAAGATAATGTCTCGGTTCTGAGCCTTTTTGAAGAAGATTTTCCGCCTACAGCAAAAATATTCGTGGAAAAAATAAATGAAGCAGCCGATTCCGGTGAAATATCAGATGAACAATTAAACCAGATATTCAATAATCCGAAGATTAGAATCAAAGTTTTAACTCCGGATGTTGCAGATGCCACTTCCGTAAATTCCGAGGAAGCATTTGACAGTTCAAAAAACTTTTTTGAAGTAACAGATAAAGTGAAATTTATCACTGGTTACACTCTTTTGGTTTCAGAATTTTCAGACAAGGCAAAAGCTTCACAACTGATTAGTAAATTAGAGTCAGAAAAATTCAAAAATATATTTCTTGAAGAAATAGTAAACACCGGCGCAGAAAGCTATAAAATTTATGTCGGAAATTACAAAACTCTTGAAGATACGCAGGATGGAATAGTAAAACTGCTTGAGATGGACAGCAAAGTTAAGTTTAAGATTGTTAAAATAGGCTCTTAAAAATTTAAAGCCGTTATCACTTTTGTGGTAACGGCTTTTCTGTTATCTGTAGTTTGTAAACTGAAATGCAAATTCCAGCTCCTTTTCCCTCAGTAATTTCATTACAGCCTGAAGATCATCCTTATCCTTTCCGGAAACCCTGACCTGTTCGTCCTGAATAGCCGCCTGAACTTTAATTTTGCTGTCTTTTATCATTTTAACGATTTTCTTTGCGTCTTCCTTTTCAATTCCCTGCTGAAGTTTGATTTCCTGTCTGACTGAGCCATGTGAAGCAGGCTCAACTGCACCGTATTTCAGAGCTTTTATGGAAATACCTCTTTTAATCATTTTATTCTGGAGAATATCAATTACGGATTTCAGCTTGAATTCGTTGTCAGATGCCGTGTTAAGAGTATCTTCTTTCTTGTTAAACGTGATTTCACTTTTGCTTCCCTTGAAATCATACCTCTGCTGAATTTCCTTAAGCGCCTGATTAATCGCATTATCCACTTCCTGAAAATCAACTTCCGAAACAATGTCGAATGAATACTGATTTGCCATGTTATTTGATTTTGTTTTGAATTTTAATTATACAAAAATAACGATTTTTTGCGGAATTTTGAAATTTAAAAGTAAATTTAACAAGGAAATCTTTGTAATTTGCGGCTAATGAAGGATGAACAGGGATTTATTCAGAAAAGCGAAGAAATTCCATAAATTGTATTCATAAAAAATCCCCGCACAAGGGTAGAAATTATGTGCAGGGACTAATTAAAGGAAGAACAAAATATGAAAGAACAATAGCCTGTCGAGCGACAGGCAATATTCATAACTATACTGATTTATAAAAGATTCCAAAATTGTTTATTTAAAAATTATTTTTTTAAAAATATTTTGTATCATTAAAATAGTCATCCTCAGATAAAATATACTGAACAATTCATGATCAATTTTCCTTTACTTCAGGGAAACAGCAAATCATTCACGGAGCAGAACGTGTAAGAAAATGATTTTAACCTTTCAGTTTAATCTAAATGCTTTTGAAGATTATTCTCAGAGATCTATAGCACAGTAGTATGATTAATTATATTCTGTTTCACACAGTTTCCGGAATCCGAAATTAAAGGTGTCAAAGAAATTATTAATTCTGCTAATAATTCATATTAAGCGGTTTCCGTAAACAAAAGATATTTCATTTTATGTAAATATAATTTATTATTGACAAAACAGATCTTTTATATAACAATATTCCTTTACAGTTCGCAATTGTTAATTACTTAAAAACATTTTTTAACAACTTTAATCAGAAAATATCATGGTTGACAGGGAAAAATTTTTTTCAAAGTACAGCAATGAAAAACTCAATGAAACCGGAATAGCAACAATAAACAGCATTATTGATCATTATGAATCCGACAACGAATACAATAACCTGCGCATGCTGGCTTATGTATTTGCTACCGCTTATCACGAATCCGCACATACATGGAATCCGGGAATCCGCGAATACGGCAGAGGCAAAGGCAGGAAATACGGAATGCCGCATGCTCAGACAGGACAGATTTATTACGGAAGAGGGTTGTGTCAGCTGACATGGTATTTTAATTATGAAAGTTTCTCTAAAATACTCGGTGTGGATCTTGTCAACAATCCCGATCTTGCACTTGAAACAAAGAACAGCGTTGATATTCTGATGATAGGAATGAGAGACGGAATTTTCACTAGGCATAAGCTTAATATGTATTTCGACGACGATACTACAGACTGGACAGGAGCGAGGAAAATCATTAACGGCACTGACAAGGCGAATCTTATCGCATCCTATGCTAAGAACTTTTATAAAATACTCGATTATACAGAAGAAAAAAAATCTGTTGAAGAAGCGGGAATAGTGAACGTTCAGAATCCCGTTAAAGCCATTACTGCAGAAGAAGCTGAACAGGCACGCAAGGTTGAACTGGAAGGTAAAACTGTGATTGTACAGCCGTAGGAAATTTTTGAGTATCAGTAAAAAAACAACTGTCAATTTTTTACAAGAGTGCTGCAGAATCAGAAGCTTCTAATTGAAAGTGCAAAGAGTTTTAATAAATACTTGTGTTCGCATAGAGGAGAAGTGCCGGCAATCATACAATGAATCTATTAATATTATATTTATGAAATTCCATTATTTGGAAAATAATTTTCTGCAAATGACAATAAATATAAAGAAGAATATAACAGAGAAAAAAGACGCGGATGATGCATAAAAAATTTATAAATAAACTACAATAAAATTTTATGGGAACATCAAAAATGCTGACTGACAATGAAGTCAGAAAAATCGGTGAAGATACACTTCAGTTTAAGACTTATGCAGATACACTTGTTGAAATAATTTCTTTTTCCCAGACACCGATTACAATCGGTGTATACGGAGAATGGGGTTCGGGAAAGACAAGCCTGCTTAGACTTACTGAAAATGAACTTGAACTAAGCAAGGAAGTAAATATTAAATCAGTATGGTTTAATGCCTGGAAATTTGACAAAGCTCATGATCTGAGAGTTGCTCTTATTCATTCAATTCTTCAGAAAATAAAAAATGACAAGACAGCCGTTGAATCCGTAAAAGATAAGGCAGTCAGCCTGCTGAAGAGAATAAACTGGCTCGGACTCGGAAGAACTGCAGTCAGCATCGGTGCCAGTCTTGCAACTCCGTATCTTGCAATACTTCCTCTTCTTTCTCAGGTTCTCTCAGATTCAAAGAAAGGTACGCAGGATTTATCAAAACTACTCCCGGATGAATTGTTAAAAGAACCGTCCGAAGGCAAGAGTCTGGAATTAATCGGCGAGTTTGAAGATGAATTCAGAAATCTCAGCCAGAAGTATGTCGGAGAAAACGGGCGGCTTGTTGTTTTTATTGATGACCTTGACAGGTGTGTTCCGGAAAAGGCTATAGATATTCTTGAGGCTATAAAGCTCTTTCTGAATGTTCCTCAGACTGTTTTTCTAATCGGTACTGACAAGAAAGTCATTGAAAACGGCATTCTGCAGAAATACGGAGAGAAGTCAGCCGGCTGGGGAAAAAATTATCTCGATAAGATTATTCAGGTTCCTTTTACTCTTCCGCCGCTGAGCAAAAAGGAAATCATAGAGCATTTTATTACACATCTTGATATTTCATCGGATATAAAGGGATTTGCTTCGATTGTTGCTGAAGTAGGGGATAATCCGAGAACAATAAAGCGTCTTCTGAATAATTTCGAACTGCAGAGAATTCTTACTAAAAACCGGGGCATTATGATTGAAGATATGCTCCTTGCAAAGTTTAACGTTCTTGAATTCAGATGGCCTGAGTTTTACACGGAACTTATCAGCCTTTACAGCGAAAGCAATAAGTTTAATCTACTGAAGTTTATAGAAGATCTGACGACAGGCGCTGTGCAAAAGGAAAGTCTTATAAAGGACAGACTGTCCCTGCTGAAATTCATTGAAGACAAGAATCTGACGGATTTTCTTAACAAAGAACCGATGCTATATGATGTGGATCTGGAACTCTACATTCATATGGCAAATGTAAGCTATGATACTTCCAAGCACGGAGATAATTTCTTTGAACTCGGATTCACAAGCTACGGAAACAAGGATTATATAAAGGCAATCGAATATTTTACGAAAGTAATTGATCAGGAACCGAAGAATGTCGAAGCATACTACAACAGAGGTCTTTCATGCATGTGGACCGGAAATTATAAACGCGCAATAAATGACTTCACTAAGGTTATAGATCTTAATCCGGAGCATTCAAAAGGATATTACTGGAGAGCGTTTTCGTACAACAGCCTTCAGAAAACAGATGATGCAATAAAAGACTATTCAAAATCAATCGAGATAGAGCCGGATTTTGTAAATGCATATAATGACAGGGGACTCTCTTATCTCGATAAAAAAGATTACGACAAGGCAATTGCCGATCTTAACAGGGCAATAAAGCTGAAGCCGGATTATTCCGAAGCTTATTTTAACAGAGGCATTGCATACTTTGACAAAAAGGAATATGATATGTCGGTGGAAGACAATACAAAGGCAATCGAACATTTTCCCGGATATTTAAATGCATACATCAACAGGGGACTTTCCTACCACAGGAAAAAGGTATTTGACAGGGCATTTGATGATTACGCAACAGCGCTTTCTCTCAGTCCGGGAAGCGAACTTGCATTCAGGAACATAAAAATTTTAACCGAAGAAATTAACAATAACAGGGAACTGATTCCTAAAAGCTGGGATAAAACTGTTTCCGAAAAATTAATTTCAGAAGCTGATATGGATATCAATAGCAAAGGATATCTGCTTACGTTTCTGAAAAATCTGTAAACAATTAAATCTCAAAATTATGCCTCCGGTATTTAATTTCAGAGGGTACTGCAGCCGTGATCCGCTTGACAAAGCGCCGGTTGCAATGCAGTATGCGCTTGTAATGATTATAACAGCAGCTCTGTCAGTTCTGCTTGTTTATCTGATCACGGATGTATTCAGACTTCTGGAATTCAGAAGCTTCACAGTTAAGATAATGGAAGTCCTGCTGTTTACATTTATTTTTGCTCCTGTCATTACTG
Source organism: Ignavibacteria bacterium (assembly GCA_016788375.1). GTDB lineage: Bacteria > Bacteroidota > Ignavibacteria > Tepidaquicellales > Tepidaquicellaceae > JAEUSI01. The sequence continues at coordinate 14,341 of JAEUSI010000032.1, forward strand.
CATTAAGAAAATCAAGTTCGCTGGTTCTGATACTGATCATACTGATACCGCTGTTTAAATTTGATATTTACCTTCAGGCAAATTTCAGGGACAAAGGAATGATATCACTGTGGACTTACCTCCCCGGCACATTTATAGATTCGGTTAAAATACTGCCGCTGAGGTTTCTAATGACGCTTACATTTGACGCGCTGATATTCGGTCCTCTCTGCCTCTGGCTTGCAAGAATTGCCGCGCTGATGTTGTATAAAAACAGATCTGTAAAAGAAACTCCGACAAAAGAGCAGCAGGAAAATCTTTTTACAAAAGAATGGACAGAGGAGACTGTTGATAAGCCGAAGCGGGATGCCGGATACTGGATCCTGAGGTTGCTCGGTATTTCCTATCTTGCATACTTACTTATACTTTTTCTCGGTATGAGCGGAGCGAGTCCGTGGCCGGAAAGCATTTCTAATCTGATTGAAATGACTTACAGGAATCCGGCAATGGCGGTTAATACTTTCAGTAAAATCGGGATTATGATACTGCTGACATTTACAGGTGCATATAACAGAAACATAAGATATTACTGCGTTTGGGGGCTGATTACCGGACATGCCGTTTCAACGGTAAGTTCGCTTGCATTCTATTTTTATGATCCTCCCGGTACAGACTACAGGGATTTTCTGATGACTTCAGCAATAGTAGACGGAGTAATGATTTTACTTTTTATTTATATCCTTATTAAAAGCAAAGCAGATAAACTTGATATTAAGGAAGAAAAGGATTTTCCGAAATATTTTTCCATACCTTCACAGCTTGCAGGAATAGTTTATTTTGTAATCGCCGGAGTTTCGGTACTTATCGCACTGTTTGCTGTATATATGAGGCTGTTTACTGACGGTGAATCCGGGCTTCAGGCGGTATTCGGTTATCCGGATCCTACACTCGGAAATACGCTTACTCTGTATATTACAACAGCATATCTTTCAGTTCTTCTAGGTTACAGTGAAAAGCTGAGACATTATTTATTCGGCGTGCTTTTGTTTCCGTTTTTTACGGCTACAATAATCACGGTTCCTCTTTTCATTTTTAAGGATATCTTCGGTGAATTTCTGATTCAGACAAGATCAGGAGGATTGGTTGAAGTTAACTGGTATTTTATAATCTTTATAGTATTCAACATTCTGATATTTACGATTCTTGTTTCACTGAGAAAAATGTATTACAATGTTGACTACATTGTTTCTTCAATGAATCCCTCAAGCGCGAAGAATGTCATTGCGCTTGCAGGTTCATTTTACGGAGAAGATTCCAAAAGAAATTCACAGACTCTGCAGATGATAGATCAGTATATCGGAGGCATCAGAGGAAGGAAGAGAGGTATTCTGAACTTTCCCTTCTGGATTGTAGAAAATGTGCTTAACATAATTTTCGGGCTTCATCCTAATTTTTCCGTAATGAGCCGGGATGAGCAGAGATGGTTTCTTAAAAAGTATCTTTTCAGATCTCCGGCGGAATGCATGAAATCTTTCATTCCTGACATTGCATTATTCGGTAATCAGACAGGAATAGCGGTGAATGCAATGGTAATGTTTGCAAATTACTCGAATATAAATGAAAGAAGTAAAATCGGATACATTCCTCCGGACGCACGCGACAGACTTCAGGGAGATGCTCCGATGTTTGAAGCGCCTTTCAGGAATGTTTCTCCGCTTCCGAAAGACGAGAAAGACGAAGCTAACAACAAGCCTTCTCTTCCTGTGACTTCTCAGCCTCAGATCGCACCGAGAGTTTCCACGCCTGTAAGCGAAGCAGAAATTCCGGACGAAGCAGATTACATAATAATCGGTTCAGGCGCAGGCGGAGCAGTGATGAGCTACAGGCTTGCATGTGAAGTTAAGGATGCTTCACGAATACTTGTCATTGAAAGAGGAAGCAGATATCAGCCGCTGCAGGATTTTAACAATTATGAAATGGAAATGATGCGAAAGCTTTATAAAGAAGGCGGGCTTCAGCAGACAAAAAAATTTACAATGTCAGTTCTGCAGGGTGAATGTGTCGGAGGGACGACTGTTGTCAATAATTCAGTCTGCATTGAAATGACAAAAGAAACAAGGAAGACATGGGAGGAAAAATATGATATAGATCTTTCCGGAATTGATAATGAATACAATAGAATTGCAGCTGAACTGGAGATAAAGGAACTCGGAATCGAAGGGATCAATCATAGAGTTATGGAAAGATTCAAGAAAGGTGTTGCAGGATATAACGGTTCATCGGAAGAAAAACTGAATTCTATTTATCCACTAAAGGCAAATTACAGAAACATCCTCGGCGACGAAAACTGGAATCTCGGCAATAAAAGACTGCGAAAGAGATCAATGCTTGAAACATACATTCCATGGAGCGAAGCGAGGGGAGTGAAAGTAATTCCCAATCAGACAGCGCTGAAATTTGTAATGAACGGAAACAGGGCTGAATATGTAATACTCAGATCGGACAACGGCGATTTAAAGAAAGTCAAAATAAATAAAGCTCTTATAGTTGCCGGCGGTGTAATATCCAGCAGTCATTTTCTGATGAGAAGCGGACTTGAAGGAAATACGGGAAAGAATATGAGCTGCAATTTTGCATTTCCTGTGACGCTTGAGTTTGAGGAAGAGATTAATGCATTTGACGGAAATCAGATTACTCTGGGAGCTCTTGATGTAAAGAACAGGGCAGTATTTGAAACTTACTTTAATCCTCCGGCATCTTTTTCTCTCGCCTGCGTGCCTTTTTATTTCAACAGACGGGAGGCAATAATGAATAAATACAGCAGGCTTATAAATTACGGAGCACTGGTAGGATCTGAACCAAACGGCATTATTCAGAAAAAAGCGGATATTATAAACGGTCAGGCATTCACTTGGGAACTCGGCGGCAGGGACAGTGAAAATATAAAATACGCGCTTAACGCAATATTAAAACTCGGCATGCATTCCGGAGCAGTGAAAGCCGTGCTGCCTACAAAACCCGGACTGGAAATTCCTTTATCCGAAAACAGCATAAAATTATTTTCGGAAAAGATTAAAGACTATCCGTTAAGAATGGAAGATCTGTTAATTGGGACCGCTCATCCGCAGGGAGGGAATATAATGACTGGCAATAAATCGGAATCAAAGGAAAAAAGAGTTGTTGACCAGGATTTTAAAGTTTCCGGACTGGCGAATGTATATGTTTCTGATGCCTCAATATTTCCCGAAAGCATGGGATTAAATCCGCAATGGACAATATTTGCAATGAGTTCGATGGCGTCACGGAAAGTGATTGAGGATATGGAGTAACCTGATGCTGTCTGAAAAAATTGCGGGACGGTTTATAATTCTGATAAGAAACAGAATATGTTTACAATAATTATATATTTATTCGAATCAGTACTTCATTTTACAAAATAAATTAAAATTGCAGAATTAAATCAGTAATACATATCCGTCCAAAGTGATTATTTGTGATTCCTATAGAATAATTTTTCTAATTCCATTAAGAAAGAAAATGATTTACTTAAACCCCTGACTGACTTTCCTTTTTCAGAGTTTGCGTTAAAATATTGAAATTAAGTATAACTCTGAGATTTTGTTCTCGTGTTAATATTAAATTAAGACAGAACTTGTTCAGTTAAATCGTTTTTACAAAGAGAAACTGTGGACAGAGAATGTTATTAGTAAAGAAATTGCTTACTCCGGTCATTGTGTTAAATTTTGAATAAATGTTTTGAAATATTTCCTTCAAAGTGAGGGTGAGGTTGCTTCAATGATCTTTATATTTTTTTGAATTTTCAGTGAACAAAATATTGCAGATAAAATCAGAATTGATATGGATAGTTCAGTTTAAATTAAAAAAATATTTTAAGAAAAATCATTTTAAATAACTGAAAAAAACATTAATTTTAAAAAAATGAAAGGAGAAAAGATCATGGAAGTAAAGAATTTCAACAATCCGGATGAAGTCCGTACACCTCCTAAAACCAGAATAGAAGTTGTAAACGTAGGCGGATCAACTATTATGAGAGCGACATTCGAACCGGGATGGAAATGGTCAGAATGCATCAAACCAGTTGCGGGAACTGAAAGCTGCCAGGCTCCTCATTTAATTTATGTTATTTCTGGGAGTATGAAAGTTGTAATGGATGACGGCGAAGAAATGACAATGGGACCGGGAGATGCTGTTCATATTCCGCCCGGACATGATGCATGGGTAGTCGGAACAGACCCGTGTGTTTCAATAGATTTTGCCGCTGGAAAGGTATATGCAAAAAAAGCAGGGTCCTGAGAAATCTGAATCCAAAAAACAAATTGTCTTTCCTGCACAAAACAGCAAATACAAAAGTTCAGCAATAGAAAAGCACATATAAATATTTATCTTACAGGCAATAACTCTGAAATAGTATAAATCATAAGCCTGAATTCAGTTATGTAATCTTATGCTGCCGGACGCAGTTATTTTTTCGATAAATTTTATTAGATTTATAAAACGGAAAGATAAATACTATCAACAGGTTCTTTTTTAAAAAGAGAACCTGTAGTTTAGTATAAAAAGGAAAAAAGTAAAACTTATCTGATCTGCAACTGAAAATAATTCATCTGTGGCATGAATTACCTCATCCATAAGTAGTATTAAATAAGCATAACCAACTTGCAGCGAATTAAAACGCCTGTATCAGTTATGATGATGATTATCTTTGATGCATCTTACAGATAATCCGCAGTTATGCTGTACATGAGAAACTTCTACACCGCCGGACTCAAAATTCAGAGTAACATAGCAAGGATACTTTGCTTCATCCGGACCGGGTTCAAAGTAGTCTTTGCTCCACCAGAAACCGTAAGTATGTATATACTGGAAAAATTTATCCGTACACAGAAGCCCTCCGGGCAGAGCTCTGAAATGACTGCTGTTGCTTGCATCGGTATTCGGGTGAGCCCAGTGAGCAGTACCTTCTTCTTTCATCGCAGCGCCGGCTTCAGTGTGACCTCCAAGATATTCGAACAGTTTTTTCCATTCCTTCAGGGATGGAATATGCCAGCCGTCAGGAGCAAGTCCTCTCGGATCATTTACCGCAGCCCAGTTGTAAAGCTTACCGTAAATCTTTCCGTTACCCGGGTGAAAATTGTAATAACACCATCTCGGATCATCGGATTTCCAGTCATCGAAAGTCAGAGCTTCTGTAATAAGATCTCCGTTCCTGAATTTGTTTACATTCAGATTTTTCGGCATCCAGGTCTGCGTTCCGATATTTATATGCAAAAGGGAATCAGATTCTTTTGCATAAACCTCTTTTTCAGTTGTTAAAGTATGCATGATTTCAGAATTTAATTTAGTAAAAAAGTATATTCAAATTACCTGTATGTATTTTGCGTTCTGCGGTTTTCAGAATGGAAGTTATTGGAAAGAATGTTTTTGCATTTTTGAAACACAATGAAGAAAAATTCAGAAATATCTTTCCAATAAGTAATTCTCCGCATTGCGCTTTCTTTATATCTGTATAAATATAGCTGAAGTATCTGCAAAATAATATCCAATTATTTTGTATACAATCCGAGAAGCAGCCGGGAATATTTTCCATCAAAAGGTTAGAAATTATTCGTATGGCCATTATATAATGTGTGACATAAAAATTGTGTCTCTATTTTAGTAAAATAGTTTTAATTTCATTTTCAAAATCACTATGCCTATAAAAATAGCAGGAACAGGATTGGGTCGGACGGGGACATATTCCCTTAAACTTGCTCTTGAGCATCTTGGATTCGGGAAATGCTATCACATGACGGAATTGTTTCAGTATCCTGAAGGAGTCAGGCATTTCAGGCTGGCTGAAAGAGGAGATAAGATAAACTGGGAAAATATATTCAGTGAGTATAATTCAACCGTTGATTATCCGGGTGCTAGATATTTTGAACAGATAACGAAACATTATCCTGATGCAAAAGTAATCCATACATACAGAAATTCTGACGAGTGGTATGAGAGCGCGGTGAGGACAATTCTCGCTGCAAGGAATCTGAAATTCGGACAATATGTCAAATTCGCAGCTCTGTTTCCTTTTTCGTCGAATATACAGAAACGTCTGAACGCTTTTCTTTTCAGCAGAAAGCTTATAGCGCTTGAATTCGGGAAGGATTACTCCGACAAGAAAAAGATAACAGGAAAATATGAAAAGCATACGGAGAATGTAATTAAGAAAATAAATCCGAATCGTCTGCTGATATATAATGTTTCTGAGGGTTGGGAACCTTTATGCAGATTCCTTAATGTACCTGTTCCGGAGAAAGAATTTCCTGTTACTAATACGCAGGAAGAATTCTACCGTAAAATTGAAATTATAGGGAAAGGTAAATTTCTTCCTGAGATTAAATTATGAATTAAATGTTAGGGCAGAGCAGGAAATTAGCATGTGCTGTTTAAGAATAAGTACCGGATAGAATCAGGCAGATTAAACGTGATTGATAATTCATGTCCATTAGTAAATTATTTTACAACCATTACAAATTAATAAAAAAAGTTGACTCTTATAGATGATAAACCGCCGGATTGTTATTTGATAAAACGCAGAGTCGCCTTAATTGTTAATCTCTGCGGGGAAATAAACAATCGAAAAAAACAATAATAACCGAATACAATTTTTTTTAAATACAATCAGGGTATAAATATAATATACATGAAATTGATGATGCATAATTAAAATAATTAATAAATATCATTTCAGGGTATATATCATTATTTTAACGAAAAAATTAAGGAACAATCAGGGAAAATTAATCATTGATTGTTTCCGTTAAAAACCGATTAAATCAAATTAATATTATAAAGTGTTATTAGAAAAAAGGCATTACAGGGAAGAAATAGGAAGTGAAATACTGATTATCGGAGGTGCGGAAGATAAATTAAATGAAAGACATATTTTAAGAAAGTTTGTCGAAATGTCAGGAGGAAGCAGGGCTTCGGTGCTTATAGTACCAGTCCCTTCCGATTTTCCTCTTGTCACTGCAACATTGTACAAAGGTTTATTCGAAAACCTCGGAATAAAAAACATCAAGGTGCTTGAAGCAACATCACGTCAGGAAATTCTTGAAGTGGATGCGGAAGCCGTACTTAAAAACATTACAGGTGTATTTCTCACAGGCGGGGATCAGATGAGACTTAGTTCGCTTATAGGAGGAACCGAATTTCTGACAGAGCTTAAGTTAAAAGTCCGTAAAGGGAAAATTATTCTCGCAGGTTCAAGCGCCGGTGCAGCGAGCATGAGTTCGACAATGATAGTAAGAGGCGAGCCTTCGGTGCAGCCGCTTAAAGATTCGATAAGACTTTGTCCCGGTCTCGGCATATTAAAGAATATTATTATCGATCAGCATTTCACTCAGAGAGCAAGACTTACAAGACTTATAACCGCTGTATCATATAATCCCGAAAATCTCGGAATCGGTATTGACGAAGATACAGCCATTCATATAACAAAAGAAGGAGTGCTAGAAGTATTAGGCACTGGAACTGTAACAATCATTGATGGTTCGAAAATCAGTTACAACACAATTTCAGAAGTTCATGAATCAGCTCCTTTTTCCGTGATGGGAATAGAAGTCAACATACTGAGCAGCGGTGTAAGATATAATATATTTACGAGAAAGCCTCTGGAAATTGTCGGAAATTATTCACAGTTATAATATCAGTAAATAAATTTATAAAGTATTCCTTAAATGAAGATACTTGAATTAAGAGCTCTGCGCGGGGCAAATTACTGGAGCAACAGATGGAAGAAGCTCATAGTAATGAAACTTGACATCGGAGAATATGAAGATAAACCGTCGGATAAAATTCCCGGATTTCAGGAAAAACTTACAGCACTTCTGCCGACTTTGAATACCCATACATGCAGTTACGGATATGAAGGAGGATTTCTGCAGAGAGTTTCGGAAGGAACATGGGCAGGACACATTATTGAGCATATAGCGCTTGAAATTCAGACACTTGCCGGAATGGATACAGGATTCGGGAGAACAAGAGAATCAGATTCTACGGGTGTTTACAATGTTATTTTCAGTTACATTGAAGAAAAAGCCGGATTATACGCAGCGAAGGAATCGGTAAATCTGTTTCTCGGCATTGCAGAAGGAAAAATGGCAGATGATTTGAAAAAGCATCTTGAAAATATTATTCAAACGCTGCGGGAAATAAGGGAAGAAGTAAGATTTGGACCCAGCACGGGATCTATCATAGAAGAAGCTGAAGCGCGGGGAATTCCTCATATCAGACTTAACAATCAGTCACTTGTCCAGCTCGGATACGGTGTTTATCAGAAAGTTATACAGGCGACAATGACCTGTAAAACAAGTTATATTGCCACCGATATTGCAAGCGATAAAAATCTTTCAAAGAATCTTCTTGAAAGCATGGGAGTGCCTGTGCCTAAGGGTTACAAGATATATGATGCCGAAGAACTTAAAGATACAATCAGGGCAATCGGATATCCGGTTGCAATAAAACCGCTTGATTCAAATCACGGAAAGGGAATATCGGCAAATATTAATTCAATAGAAGATGCAAAAAAAGCATTTGAATCCGCTAAGAATTATTCAAGAGCTGTTATAGTAGAAAAGTCGCTTAAGGGAAGCGACTTCAGAGCACTTGTGATCAATAATAAACTTATAGCAGTTGCCGAAAGAATTCCCGCATTTGTAAAAGGAGACGGAATTTCAACAATTAAAGAACTTATAGAAAAAGTCAACAGCGATCCGCGAAGAGGTTACGGACATGAAAAAATACTGACACAAATCAGCATAGATTATATGACTGAAAGAGTACTGGGGCTTAAAGGATATAATCCCGGGACTATACTGAAGAAAGACGAAATCTGTTTTCTGAAATCGACAGCAAATATTTCAACAGGAGGAACGGCAATCGACAGGACAGATGAAGTTCATCCCGATAACATATTTCTGTTTGAAAGAATAGCAAGAATCATAGGACTTGACATTGCGGGAATAGATATCGTTGCTCCGGATGTATCTACATCAATTTTAAAAAACGGCGGAGGAATAGTCGAAGTAAATGCAGCGCCGGGATTCAGAATGCATCTTTCTCCTTCTGAAGGACTTCCGAGAAATGTCGCAGAGCCGGTAGTGAATATGCTTTTTCCTCCGGGAGAAAAGTCCAGAATACCGATTATAGCTGTCACCGGAACAAACGGAAAGACGACAACCACAAGGCTTATAGCTCATATTATGAAAAATGTCGGTAAGAATGTCGGCTTTACGACTACTGAAGGAGTATACATAGGAAACAAACTTATACAGGCAGGTGATAATACGGGTCCATTATCGGCTCAGATGGTTCTCAGAGACCCGACGGTTGAAATAGCCGTGCTTGAGACAGCAAGAGGCGGGCTTTTAAGAGCAGGACTTGGATTTGAGGGTTGTGAAATTGGCGTAGTGATGAATGTGACTGCAGATCATCTTGGTCTGAAAGACATTAACACGCTCGAGGATATGGCAAGAGTAAAAGCTATAGTTCCGGAGAATGTCTTTAAATCCGGGTATGCTGTTCTGAATGCAGACGATAAGCTTGTACTGAATATGAGAGAAAGACTTGAATGCAACATTGCACTTTTCAGTATGGATGAAAACAATCCCGGAATAAAGAAACATATTAAGAAGGGCGGAATGGCATGTGTATATGAAAACAATTATATCACTCTTCTTAAAGGTCAGTGGAAGCTTCGTGTTGAAAAAGTCATAAACATTCCCCTGACATTCGGCGGAAAGGCGGCGTTTATGATACAGAATGTACTTGCTGCAACACTTGCCTCATATATACTCAGGGGAGTAAGTATAGAGGATATAAAATTCGGACTCAGTTCATTTGTACCTTCCGTTGCTCAGACTCCGGGAAGGCTTAATCTTTTTGATGTCGGAAATTTCAGAGTGCTTATTGATTTTGCACACAATCCGGCGGGAATGGAAGCACTATCAAAGTTCGTCGAGAAGCTTCCCAATAAAGTCAAGACAGGTGTAATAGGCGGAACGGGAGACAGGCGGGATGATGATATCCGGAATCTCGGAAAAGCAGCGGCAAGGATGCTGAATAATATAATTATCAGGGAAGATGAAAGTCTCAGGGGAAGAAACACAGGAGAAGTAAATAAAATAGTTCTCGAAGGGGTAAGGAGTGAAAAGCCTGATGTCCCGGTAAAGATTATTGAAGACGAAGTGAAAGCAATTAATTTTGCTTTAAAGAATGCGAAGAAAGATGATCTGCTTGTGATACTTCCGGATAATATACCAAGAGCGATAGAAATCGTCAGCAAATTCAGGGACAAGCTGAATGAAATTAAGATTGTACAGAGCGACATTCCGAATATGAATGAAGAGTGAATTTTTAACAAAAGTCAGATCATAGATCTTAAAGGCATTTAACCGGGTTAATTCTTTTTATTAAAAATAAAATTAATATGACAAAACTAAATGTATTTTTGATCACATTGCTTGTTATGCTCCTTTCTTATTCATTCAGAAAATTTCCAAACGGAGCAATTGACAAAGAGGAGAAATTCATAAAGACCGAACTGTATTTTGGATTAAACAAAACAGACGGTTCAAGAGTCAGCGAGAAGGAATGGGAATCTTTCAGCGACACTGTAATTTCAAAAATATTTTTTAAAGGCACTACAACAATGAAATCCGAGGGCAGATGGCTTTCGGGAGACAGTCTTATTAAGGAAGATTCAAGAGTCGTAATTTATTTCAGCAGAATTTATGAAATGACTGACGAATTTTCCGGCAGAATAGATACTCTCAGAGAAAAATACAAAAGATATTTTCTTCAGGAAGCGGTTCTACGGACAGATGAATTCATCAGCGCAAGTTTCTGAATTTAATCCGGTTTCGGCTGAAAATCAGGATTGCCGCATTGCCAAAGGACAAACGAATAAATATCAGCAATATTTTTAAAATAGTCGCTCATTTTTTCTCCTCCGAAATGTCCCGTTGTAAAGTCAACTTTCAGCAGAACGGGAAATTCCGATTTATTGTAATTCTGAAGTTTTGCGGCGAACTTTCCGGGTATCCAGGAAATTACTCTCGGATCATTATAACCTGTTGTAATGAGAGTAGCAGGATATTTTCCGCCGTTTTTAATATGCATATAGGCATCCATTTCATAGAGAGCAAGATATTCTTCTTCAATTGCAACTGTGCCGAATTCCGGAATGTTCACAGGACCATTCGGGCTGAATTCAGCTCTAATTGTATTCAGGCTACCCACCTGCGGTACAGCAGCCCTGAATAAATCCGGCCGTTCCGTAATTGCTCTTCCGATCATAATTCCACCGGCACTTGCACCGCTTCCGGCAAGCCTTTCTTTGGAAGTGTAGTTATTGTCAACTAGATATTCAGCGCATGCTATAAAATCTTTCCATGTATTCGGTTTTGTTTGCTTCCAGCCTGCCCTGTACCATGCTTCGCCTTTTTCTCCTCCGCCTCTTACATGAGCAACTGCATACACCATTCCTCTCTGAATCACAGGCATCATAAAAGCATTAAAATAAGGACTGTAATTGCTTCCATAAGCACCGTATCCTTCTATATAACAAATATTGCTGCCGTCTTTGCTGAATTTTGTCTTATCATAAATTACTGTCAAGGGAACAAGAATTCCATCATGAGAAGGAACTTCTAATTCTTCAGATACGATATTATCTAAACCTGCATATTCATTTTCCATATAAAACCAGCCTTTGGAAAACAGATCATGTCCGACATTCAGATAATAAATATTAAAAGGAACTGTCCAGTCTGTATTGTAAACAATGCATTCATCAGACTGCGAATTTAACGGTATTACATTTATTATGCCTTTAAGAGGAAGAGTAACATCCGATACTTTTCCTGTACTGTAGTCGAGTTTATTAATAAACGACTGAAGACCGTTACGGGCAGAAGTTATAATAAGGAAATCCTTTGCAGTATATATAGACTCAATTACTTTATCCCCGTTTTCAAAAACAACCGCTGCATTATTAACATCCGGATTTAAAAGGCTTGTTCTGATCACTTTATTGTTGGGAGCATTTTCAGAACTAAGTAAATAAATATCTTTTTTATTTGCAATCAGATATTTAATCTCATCTTCCTTCGAGCAGATTTTTTTCCAGCTGAATTTACCTTTTGCTAGTTCGGATTTCGGAGCGTAATAATATTCGCTGTTATTGTCGACGGAACTTTTTGATGCAAAATAAAAATCGCAGTTTTTAAAGCTGAAAATAATCGGATATTCTTCCGGGAGAATATTCATTTCTGAGTCATGCTTACGGCTGAGAATTTCAATATCGGATGATACCGGATCGCCGAGCTTATGAAGATAATTTTTTGAATCAAGATTTGCGCTTGCATCATGAACATCATCACTTTTTACTTTTAAATATATAAAAAAATCTCCCTTTCCGTCAATCCACTCTGATCCGTATGATGCCTCAATTTCTTCGCTGTAAAATGTTTTCTTATCGACATTCATTACTCTGAGCACCGGCCGTTCCTTGCCGCTTTCAGTAATACCGAGCATAACTTTGCTACCGTCGTCAGTAACAATCCAGTAACCCAAAGAAAAACTTTTGCCTTCCTGATAAGTCATCGGATCAAAAAGAAGTTTATCCTGTGTTTCAGTCCCGTCCCTGTAATAAAGCTTAGGTTCTTCTTCGCCTGCAATCCTTTTGGTAAAGAAATATCTGCCGCCGTGCTCTTCTATTCCAGAATATTTAACCTTTTTCATTCTGTCAATTTCCGTCATTTCCGTTACAAGCAAATCCCGGCCAGGAATTTTGTCGAGTATTTTTTGAGTAAATTCAGCCTGTTCCTTAAACCATTTTTCCACCTCAGTATTTTTCATGTCTTCAAGCCACTGATACGGATCTTCAATAACATTTCCGAAATGAATTTCTATACTGTCAGTTCTGACTGTAGCGGGATAATTCCACTGTGAAAATAAAGCAGAAGTAAAAATGATTAAAACAAAAGAAAATGCAAGAGATATTTTTGCTTTCATATTTCCCTTTAAATTTTATTAAATAATGTATTACAGATTTTTACTTAAAATTAATTTTTATAAATTTTAACTTCAATATCTTTCCCTTCTTTAATACATGATCTGTACATGCCTTCTGAATTAAACACCATTTCTATATTACAGTTTTTGTCGATTGCGATGAGACCTCCTTCACCTCCGACAGAAACCAGCTTTTTATGAATTACTGCATTGCATGCTTCTTTGAGTGAAAGATTTCCGTAATGCATCATTGCGCATACATCATAAGCAGCGACAGTTCTGATAAAGTACTCTCCGTCTCCAGTGCAGGATACAGCGCAGGAATTGTTATCGGCATATGTACCGGCTCCGATTACCGGAGAATCGCCGATTCTTCCGAATTTAGTATTAGTCATTCCGCCGGTAGAAGTAGCAGCCGCAAGATTACCTTCATAATCCAGGGCTACAGCACCGACAGTCCCGAATTTTTTATCTTCGATACCGGAATGATCGAGAGCATGTTTACCTTCCCTCAGAGCATTCTGATACTGCAGGTACCTGTGTTCTGTAAAAAAATACTCATCATTTTCAAACTTAAGATCGTTTAATAATGCAAAGTCTTCAGCCCCTTTTCCGCTCAGAAAAGCGAAATCAGATTTATCCATAATTACTCTTGCGAGAAGAACCGGATTTTTAATATTACTGACAGCTGTAACACATCCTGCATTCAGAGTTAAACCGTCCATAACTGAAGCATCCATTTTATGAGTACCGTCATTTGTAAAGACAGAACCTTTGCCTGCATTAAAAAGGGGATTGTCTTCCATAATCCTCACGGAAGATACAACAGCATCGAGTGCGCTGCCTTTTTTAAGCAGAATTTCATTTCCAGCAAGAAGAGCGTTTTCGAGTGCAGTTTTGTAAGCGGATTCTTTATCTGCGGTCATTTTCGATTTAAGAATTGTTCCAGCGCCGCCGTGTATTG
>JAEUSI010000330.1 GCA_016788375.1 Ignavibacteria bacterium
GAATGCTTCCCAGAAAACGAAATTGATCGCTTGGCGAGCTTTGCAGCCCAACCAAGCACGCGAAGACTACAACGAACCTTCTCCAGACTGCAATAGGCAAGACACAGGGGATTTTGGATTTTAGATTTTGGATTTTAGATTGCTCTGAGGCGGACCAGGGAACGTCCGACACGGACGTTGCTACAAAGAAGCCAATTTCAGGGGGACCTCGGGCGAAAGCAACTAACGCTTGATGCCAGCACGTACAATGGAGTTTGCCGAAACCTCCACGGTGGTCTGACGACCGAGAAAATCCAGCAGGACCGTCACCCGCTCCCGACCTGGCATCACCCGGTTGACCACCGCTTCCAACCCGTGAAACGTCCCGCCCGCAATCGTGACCGTCTCCCCCTCACGGATTCTCTCACCCAAATCATGAATCTCTTCGTTCCCGACCAATCGACGTAACTCCTCAATCACCGCCTCAGGAATCGTCGGCCAACGATTGCCAAAATGGACGATGCCGCTAACCCCGTTGGAGTAATGAAT
>JAEUSI010000331.1 GCA_016788375.1 Ignavibacteria bacterium
AATTTCTCGTCATAATATTTGTTTTCCATAGCAGCATAGCTTCCCTGAAGATACAGCGACCACAATTTCGGCTTATTCTCATCAACCATTTTAAGAGAGAGCGGTATTTCCAGAGCGGCTTGTACTCTTTTAAAATCACTCTTGGAATCTGTCTTTACACTATCAATAGGGCGTATATAATTAGAAAAAGGCACATAATCTGCCTTGACTTGTCCTGAAATGCCTGTTTGTGCTTTGCCTGCAATTGAAGCAAAAAATAGTACCCAATAAAAAACCAGTTTCTTCATGTCAAATTTATTTTTGCACGAAGTACGCAGTTCAGCCATACATCATGAAATTCATTTGACGAATAGCTTGGCTGTTTTGACGAAAGGTTTTTATTCCGGGAAATGTAAAATGATTATCGGGGAGTTTACACCAAATTTCCATTATCCAGGAACTTTGCGGCTCTGCGCCTTTGCGTGAAATAGTTGCTCGCAAAGACGCAGAGCCGCAAAGTTTAATAGTAGAATCGTTAAATGTT
>JAEUSI010000332.1 GCA_016788375.1 Ignavibacteria bacterium
ATATACCGTATCCTGCTGAGCTACTGCTACACCAACCAAGCCAAAAGACAAAAGAGCTATACTTACTAATTTCATTTTGTTTTATTATTTACCCATAACGTAAACACCTTCCAGTTTAGCATTTACCGGTTTATTATCCGCATCACCTGGGTCCCAGGTAGAGCGCACAACCTGTACATTGAAAACTGAAAAACTATCACCAGGTCTTAATCCATACTTATTTAATTCAATAGTTCCGGAATTTAAAGTGATTGGCGTTTTACCTGTAATCTGAAGTGTCATCTGTGTTACCCGATAAGCGGCATCTTTGGCATTCTGCCGTTTGAAGGTCTCATCTGAAATATCAGGCACTAAGCGTACGATAGATGTTCCGGGAGGAATACCTCTTTTTACATCATACTCGCCATTTCCTACCTGTAACTTGGCTACCGGGCTAGGAACTTGCTTTGCCTTAAACTGCTTAACCTCAATTTGTGATCCGTTCACGGAAACACGAACATCCATTTGTGGCCGGGTGGG
>JAEUSI010000333.1 GCA_016788375.1 Ignavibacteria bacterium
CTACACAGTAGAATCTAATTAATTATATTAATTTAAAGCTGTTTTATTCAAGAGAAAATATGTTTAGAAACAACTATGATAGCTATTTTGATTTTAATGGAAATGGATAAATTTTTACGAATTCAGAAACCGTAAAAATTTGCGACAGATGAGGGTTACTAGGTTATTGATATTTATTTTGGTATCGTTTTATCTTTTTTATCTTCTTTTTCTTCTTTCGAAAGTTCAGTTTTCATCTTAAAGTTTAATTTTAATTCACTCATTCATTCATTTAACCATTGAATTCTAAATTGAATTTTTGTACTCGATGATTTCCGTTATCGACGACATAGAGATTACCATGTCGATCGAATGACAAACCAACGGGGCGGTTGAACTGATTTGCTTCGTCTCCTTCACCATTTTCATCCACAATGACAGTGCCTTGTTGTGCTCCTTGAGTCCAACACATGACTCGATGATTTCCAGAGTCTGCCACATAGAGAGTACCCAAGGTATCGACGAAGAGTCCTTGAGAAC
>JAEUSI010000334.1 GCA_016788375.1 Ignavibacteria bacterium
TCCGAAACCTCCACCATTTCCCGAAAATTTGAGGAGCGCGGGTATCAGAAGGTTGAGTTTACAGATCAACCCGACATCTTCATTATTAATACCTGCTCGGTTACTGAAAATGCAGACAAAAAGTGCCGCAAGATTGTGCGGGAGGCCCGAACTATTTCGCCAAATGCTTATGTCGCCATTATTGGATGCTATGCTCAGTTAAAGCCAAAGGAAATTTCTGAGATTCCGGGTGTCGATTTGTGAGGCCCGAGCATCCGGTTGTTTATGCTTCCGAAATTGAATCCGTTGATACTTTCAATACCTCGTACTCACTTCTTGATCGGACCCGTACTTTCCTTAAGGTACAGGACGGATGCGACTACTCGTGTTCTTTCTGCACCATTCCGCTGGCGAGAGGATCCAGTCGAAGTGATAGTATAGCCAATCTTGTAAAGCATGCCCAGGATATTGCATCCAAAGGCGTTAAAGAAATTGTGCTAACAGGGGTTAATACCGGAGATTTTGGGTTGCAACA
>JAEUSI010000335.1 GCA_016788375.1 Ignavibacteria bacterium
AATAGGTTTAGAACTTATCGGGTATTTGTACAATGCGAACCACAATCTCGTGGGGATCGCCATCCTTATCAACCAGATTAAATTTTACCATGGGATTATCCCGGGTCAGGTTGGGTTCAATATTTACAATTTCATTATTCTGTAAATGTTTTTGAATTTCCTTTTGAAGAATTACCAATGAATTGGCAAAGTCAATTTCAAGCGGGCTGGGGTTATAGGAGGTTGTTTTCATGTGCTAATGTTTTTTTTGTAAGGTCACATGGAATTCGCATAATTAACATGTCGCTGGCTACAGGGCGATCTTTAAGCTCATTTGATGTGTTAATTTCTATTTTTTAAGTGGTCACATGCCTGCATGCTGTAGTGCATTTCGGCATGCTCACTATGCAATTCAGGATTTATCATTTAACCAATTCGTTATCATTTTCGGACCCTCCGGGGTCATGATAGACTCAGGATGAAACTGAAACCCTTTTACATCATAGCGCACGTGGCTTATTGCCATAACCATTCC
>JAEUSI010000336.1 GCA_016788375.1 Ignavibacteria bacterium
GATAATATAAGTAACCCCGCTAAATTAAAAACTCATGCGCTTCGAGTTTTAAAGACTTATGAAACTTAATTGCGAACAAATAAAAAAGTTGTAATGAAACAAGTTAAATAAATATAAAATTTTAGAAGAAATATTTTAAATGCAAAAAACATTTAAAAAAGAAATCTTGCAAAGATAAAGCAAATTCAAGCAGAAATAGATCAGGCTAAAAAAAAAGCAAATATTAAATAAATTTCCAATAGGCTTCATTCTAATTCGCCAGGTAGCAGGCATGGAAGTAGTGTTGCTTCCAGCAATAAGGCTCCATCCTAAACTAGTAGTCAAGGAAAAGCTAGATCGTATGGTTCAGGAACTTCAGGAAATTTGGTTAGAAACAATTTATTAAAAAAATCTTCTTAAACATAAAAAAATAAAAATAATTTGTTAAAAACAACTCCTAATATTAATATTACAGGCGGCTCTCCAAATACTGCCCAAAGAAAATCAAACGAATTTAAACCTCCTGTTCGACCA
>JAEUSI010000337.1 GCA_016788375.1 Ignavibacteria bacterium
AGGCGAATTGGAATTTATAGGTTCTTATAAAGGAGGAGCTCCAACCGGAACCTGGTATAAATTTGTAAACGGAAAGAGGAAGGTATACAAGAAGTATTAGAATTCTTTTTTCAGGTGAAAGAAAAACCCTTGCGTTTTGTCGCGGGTAAAAGTGTACTCGAGCCTCAATACGGCATCGTACGCAGTTACAATGTCGAAGCCCGCGCCCATCCCCGCTAGTAAGTGATTTGATAATTGGGTATTTAAATTTCGTTCCTGGTAGTAAGGATAGTTTTCAACATAGCCTAAGTCCACATAACTTTTAAAATAGATGGTAAGTGGAAAATAGCGAAACTGTTCCATAGGCATTTCCTCTATGTTCCAGGTTCGGGAAAATATCTTTTTACGGAGTGTGGTTTTGTTTAGTAGAAAGGTGGGCCCTTCAATCACATATACTTCATATCCTTTTACCAATTGCCTTCGGTAACCCAACGCGCTAAATAAAGAATACGGTTGATCGGAGGGCGTGCTT
>JAEUSI010000338.1 GCA_016788375.1 Ignavibacteria bacterium
TGAAGCTGGATAACGTTATAAGCAATGCTTCGCAAAAACTCAAGTTATGAAATATTTGTTCTGTTTACTTTTTTTTGTTTCCTTTTCAGCAAGCGCAACTGATACAATTACTGTGTGGCATGTTTTTTACAATAAAAATAAAATCAAAGAATTCAGCCAATACAATAACGAAAATAAAATTGTTATTAAGATTAACAAAATTAAATCAACAGACTCAATTACTGTAAAGTATTTTAGTGATGTAAAATGTAATGATTGTAGAATAACTTTTTTAGTTGATTGTCAAGACACATCTATCTTTGAATCAAAACACTATGTTGAAAATAATAGCTTTACATTTCCGTTATCTGCTCTAGTAAATTGGAAAAAGAATAAAAAGATTTTTAAATTTAATGTTAAACGCTATAATTTTAAGTATCGACCAGCTGATATCGAATCACTTTTTGAGATTGAACTAAAATAGCACTGCTTATAACAGGCAGTTTTGCGCTATTGCTGGGTTCGGGCTT
>JAEUSI010000339.1 GCA_016788375.1 Ignavibacteria bacterium
TATTCGAAATATTTAGCATGGCGTGAAGTATTGATCGTTAATTATCTTACCGTTTTCCATTGTAATGCGCCTTGTTGCTCCTTCTTCCCAATGTAAACTGGCAGAAGAAACCACTACGGTCCAGGGATTTTTATCTGAAAAAATAAATTTTATGATTGCTTTTGTGGCTTCGTTATCCATACGGTCTGTCGGATCCTCATAAAATAGAATCGATGGTCTGTGAACGATACTTCGGGCAAGCAATATCTTTTGGGCGTTTGAAGAAGAAAGGTGCCTTCCTTCCGGGAAAATTTTGGTGTCGAGACCATCTGGTAGCGATTTTACAAAATCGGTTAATTGTACCGCATCGAGGGCCCAACGCAAATCTTCCATGGTAATTGAAGGATTGTTAAAAGTAATGTTTTCACGAATAGTTCCTTCAAAAGGCGTTTCACCCTGAATAATGTATCCAATCCTTGCACGGTAGGAGGCCGGATCAATCTTTAACAAGGAGTCATCATTTATGGATA
>JAEUSI010000033.1:0-245 GCA_016788375.1 Ignavibacteria bacterium
TCCGAAACCTCCGGAATTCATTCTGAACAATACTTCTATGCCGACCACATATCCAGCGCAAATGTGTGCAATTCCGTCTGTATTTTTCTTGCTGAAAATCCTGAATAATCCGTAAGCTACAATTATTAGTGAATATATTGTGCTCAGCTTCGAATAAAACAGCATTGACATTGCTATTGCTATATTCAGAACTAAAAGTATCTCGGCTCTGTATGGTGATTTGTTCAAGTTACTGCTCTTTTGAT
>JAEUSI010000033.1:255-28247 GCA_016788375.1 Ignavibacteria bacterium
TGTAAAATAATCATTCTTAACATTTGTAACTACATAATAATGTTTTTAACGATATTACTGTTCCGTTAATATTTTTTCCTGTAATGACTTAAGGAAATGTTCGTAAGTAAATTTCTTCGCAGTTTTAACGCAAAGTCCGGATTTTAATCTGAGCGCGTTTCTGTCATCATCAGCTTCATGAATTTTTTTCTCGATTTCCGGAGAGCTGATTTTTTCAAGCAAATAAGCATTAACATTGTTAAAATACTGACTGATTGATGAAATATCCGAGACAACAGGCACGCAACCGTATGCTGCAGCTTCTGCAATTACTTTTGGAAATCCCTCGGATTCGCTCGGAAGCAGTATCAGATGGGATTTTGAATATACAGATTTCAGTTCTTCCCTGTTTATGAATCCGAGAAACTTAATTTTAATTTTTATTCCGGCGGCTTTTTCCTCAAACAATTTTCTTCCGGATCCGTCTCCTGCAAATAATACCTCTTCGATTTTTTCGGCATTACTGAAATTTTGAAGCGCTTCCAGAATTAATCCCGTTCCTTTGTTTTCCGTTAGCGTCCCGGAAAAACAAATGGTAAGTTTACCGTTGAAATTTTTCTTCAATGCAGATTCTCCTGCTTCTGCAAGCTCTGTTTCATCAATACACGGATTTATAAAATTTATCAGATGATCTTTTTGTCCTTTCCAGTATCCGTTAATTGTAACTTTTGACTTCTGTATGTTATTCTCAAGCCACCATTTCTGAAATCTGTATGAAAAAGGCGGATTTTCCATTTTCCAGTTGCCGGCATATTTAACCCATAGTTTTGATTTATTCCTGATCTTAAGAAAAGGCAGTACATATAATCCCATCGCAGTCGGAGCTCTGAATTGCACCCAGTCTTTTTTCCCGAGAATTTTCAAAACTGAATTGATTTTGCTTAAATTGTATGGAGCTGTTTTTATAATCGAAAACTTATCCGATAATTTACTTCCTCCGTAAGGTTTAAGTGGAATGAATTCAATTTTATCACCGATGTACGGAAGAGAACTTCCCGGAGAATTCTCCTCATGCAGCGGGGCAACATGAAATATTCTGTCAAACAATTTTGCAAGATGATTTATTTCTGTTACAGTTGAACCCCATCCTTTTACAATTCCTTCAGATCTGTAATGCGGTGTATGTGATATTATGGCAAGTTTCATTTTCTTTCATGCCAGATGCTGAGACTGTATAGCATAAGTATTCTCTGATAAATACCTGCTCTGCTGATATCATTTGAAACACTGTTCCTGTTCTTCAGTCCTTCAAACAAATATTCTATGTAATCCTTTTTTATATACTGATGCGTAATGTTTCCGTTTTTTATAAGACTTTCCTTTACAAATCCGAATTCATCTTTATTTAGCGAATTATCTAGCGGAATTGTAAAACCGCGTTTAGCAGCTTTACCTGTTTCGGGTGGATAAATTTTTCCGTGTATACTCCGCAGAATTTTCTTCGGTACTTTCAGAGATGATTTTTGTTTAAACGGAATCTTAAGTGAAAAATCAGTAAGGTCTTCATCCAGAAACGGTACTCTGTATTCAACTCCGTTAAGCATTGACATCATATCCGTTTTTCTTAGATAATCGCTGAGCATTTGCTTTCTGAAATAATCAAACACTACCCGGTTACTGAATTCCGGCGGCATGTCTTTCCTGAATACGGAATTATACAGTTCAACTCCCGTGTCTGTATTGAATAAAAACGGACTCCCGTTATGATATTCCGTTTTGCGCGGAAACCATGAATGCCAGTCATACAAGATCTCTTCCGGCCTGTCATTCCATAAATCAGAAAATCTCTTGAGAGTTCTCCTTCCGTTTGAATTCATTAACTTAAGTCCGGAATCCATCAGCAGTTTACCTGTCCTGTTCATGAATCTGCTGTTTCCGTATCTGTAAATGTAAGTCAGCCATGTCTGAGACGGATAACCGTTAAACAATTCGTCTCCTCCATCACCTCCTATGAGTACTTTTGTTATTTTTCCGGTTGCTCTAGTCAGGAAGTAAACATTGATAGCAGATGAATCAGCATAAGGCTGATCGAAATTCAGAAATATTTTTTCGAGTGTTTCCAGATTTAAACCTGAATCTATATCCACAAAATCCAGATTTCCGTTTACAGTTCCGGAATATATCTTTGCAATTTCCGCTTCGTTGTATTCTTCATCATCTGACCTGACTGTCAGACCTCTGATATTATTGTTAATGCTGTTTGCATAATAATAAATAAGCGATGAGTCAATACCGCCGCTTAGAGCAACGGCTACTTCCACATCAGCGGTCAGATTTCTTTCAACAGCTTTCCTTAATTTTGCTTCAACTCTTTCCGTATTTTCATCAATAGTATATGTGTTCTTCTTCTCAAAATCATATTTAATTATTTCCGACTTTCTGAAAATGTCTTTTTCAATTTCAGCAAAATATCCGGGTTCTAAGCAGCTGATTTCCTTATATATTGTATACGGCTCGGGACAGTATCCGAGATTGAGAAATGTCTTTAATACATCTTCATTCACTTTCAGTTCACTTTTTAATGCTGCTTTAAGCGCTTTTATTTCGCTTCCGAATATATGGTAATTCTTACTTGAATAAATATAAAGCGGTTTTACACCTGAAGGATCTCTGCCGAGAATTACTCTGTGCTGTCCCCTGAAATCGAAAATCGCAAATGCATAAATGCCTCTCAGCTTCCTGAAAAAATCTGTTCCGTAATTAAGATATCCTTCCAGTAATACTTCAGTATCAGATCTGGTTCTCAGTTTAATATTCTTTAAATCCGCTCTCAGTTCGCTGTAATTATAAATTTCACCGTTGTATATAATATATGCATCGGAATTTACAGACTTCATCGGCTGATCTGCCTCGGATGAAAGATCTATTATGCTGAGTCTGTTGTGTCCCAGAAATGAATTGTAAACTGTAATACCTCTGCTTCCGTCAGGTCCCCTGTGAGCAATCGAATTAAGTCCTTTCAGCAATGCATCAGAATATTTTCCGGTCCCGTTTTCAAAATCAACTGCTCCTAATATTCCGCACATAAATTAATTTAACTGATTAATTGCTTCCGAATAAATCTTAACTATTTTACTCCAGTGATGCTTCTCTGCCCAATCTCTTGCTCTGAAGCTGAATCCTTCATAATCTTCTTTTATCATTTTTACAGCCTGTGTAACTTCCTCAGGATTTCCTGGATTTACAAGAATACCGCTTACTCCGTCTGATATTGCGTCTTCAAGCCCGCTGTTAAGAGATCCTATTGCCGGTAGTCCGAAATAATTTGCTTCTATTACGGCTATTCCGAATCCTTCAAAATCACCGCTTGACTGACTCTCGCTTAACATAATAAAAATGTCTGATTCATCAAGTATTTCATGAAGTTTTTTGTTTGTAACCTGTCCGAAAATATTTATATGCTTTTTTAAACATTCATCTTTCAGATATTTGTCAATCTCTGAAGTATCCGCCTGTCTTCCTGCAATGTTATATTTTGCATCCGGATACATCTGAAGAATCTGATTGAGCGAATTAAGTACATTGTGATGTCCTTTTCTGGGCCAGATTGTTCCTACTGTTACAAGAACAGGATCTCGGGTAAGCACTTCTCTCTTTTTTATATTCAGCTCTCCGGCATTGTCAAAATCAAATCCGTTCGGGATAACTCTGATTTTACTCGTATCTTTTCCTACGGGAAGTTTTGATGCAGAATACTTCGAGACTGGAATGATCAGATCCATTGATGAAAGAGCTTTCCTTACAAAATATTTTTCAGCAGTATTAACGGCATTTATATCCCCGCCGTGAGCAATGGCAATAAATTTAATATCTTTTTTATTCTTTTTTAAAAACAGTGATGCATAAAGTGAAAATCTTCCAGAAAATATTATATGAGTAAAATCATTTTTCTTTACCTCATCTGATATGATTTTAATTCTTTTCCTGTATGTTTTTATCCGGTTATTGTATCTTTTGAATCTTACAATTCTGAAATTCTGCTGACTGTCAAAAATTCTTTCGGATTCTTCGTCTGTAAAGTCAGATGAAGTAATTACCGTCATCTGAAAACCCGCCATATTCAGAAATCTTGAAAGATTATAACCGTGATTGCCTATTCCTCCCGGACCGGGAGGAAATTCCGTTGTTAAAACCAGTATATTATTTTTAAAGCCACTCAATCTTATCCCCTTCTACAAGCATCTCTGTCGATTTTTTCCAGGAAATGGAAAGCTGTATAAGCAGAACAGGAAGTATAAAGACAGAAAGAACAGCGCTTAAGGGATACAGATATTTTTTACCTTTCCATCTGTACGGAATAAGCGACGGAAGCATTCCGCTTATTACAGCATTTTTAACATATTCATGCGGAAAATATTTTCTGTAAAGATAAAGCACACTCGGCAGTGGTCTCGGAGAAAAAAATTTTTTCGGCCTGAATGCATCCCAAGATCCCATCTGCCTTAATCCTCCGGTTCCGACTTTAAGATGTATTCTTTTTGCAAAAGGATGTGATATGCTTTTGAATCCTGCCAGATAAGCTCTCTGACCAAACTCACCGTCTCCCATTCTCTGCTTGTCAAACTGCCTGTCGAACATTCCGATTTTTTCAAAGACTTTTCTCTTAACCATTGCATTTCCCGAATCAAACTGATCCGCCCAGCGGAAGAAACTGTAATTTACCGGTATGCTGTCCCCGACAGCCGAAAGCGAAACTCCGGCTGAAATATCAGCTTTAAAAAATTCTAGTCCTTTCAGATGTTCTGAAATCCAGTCATTATCTATTCTTGAATCATCATCAAAAAATAAAATATAATCTCCGTTTGATTCCTTTATAGCAGTGTTTCTAGCCAGCCATTGTCCTTTGTCATTCTGAAATACAAGTTTTAGATTAAGATTAAAGTCTTTATAAAAATTTTTGTCCGGATCATCACTCTGATCTGCAATTATTACTTCAAAATTTTTATAGTCCTGATTCTCAAGATCTGTCAGAACATCCATCAGGTATTCATATCTGTTAAGTGTCGGGATTATTACCGACACCAGAGGGCTTTCTTTTAATATTTTTGAAACATAATTTTTGTATTCCGGATATTCGGCGTGCGGGTTAGTTAAATCGATTTTCTTAATCCCGTTTGTATTTAAAAATGCTTTTATTTCTTTAAACGGATTTCTGAATGAGAAAATATTCTTCAGAAAGAAAAAATAAGCTCTGTGTTTCTTAAAATATTTTCTGACAAAGACATAATTGTCTTCTGCAGTTATTTCCTCGCGGTGCAAAAGCTTTTCAAAAGGAATATTTTCCACTGTCAGCATTACACCCCTGTTCCAGAGCTGATATCCCGTATCCAGATCCCTTGCCGTTTCGGAATTGTATTCGTCGTTCTTTGCAGCAAGCAGCTTTTCTTCCCCGGAAAGATTCATGCAATGCGAGTTGTAATAACATGTTGAATAGGAATCCGCATTTTCAGGGAACAGATTAAAATACCACGTAGGTACAAGCTCTTTAAGTATAGTAAAACTTTGTACTGCTTTCAAAAACGGATTATTGTTTTTAGATTTTGGAAATGTCCATATAATTTACCGCGGAAAATCAGAAAATTACAATTTGACAATACTGCTGAATTCATTATCATTTTTTCTGTCTGCAAATGAAACTGCAAACATCGGGAAAAGGATATACGGGAAATTATACCTCGCACGCGTTTCCGAAATCGGGAAGAGAATTACTGAATATATTAAATATGCAAAGAGAATATATTGTGAAAGAGGAGAAAGTTTTTTATTTCTCATTAAGAAAACAAGAGGATACAGCAGAATAATCCAGAAGAAAAAATTTTCTATTGTCTGGAAGAATCCTTCGATCAATCTTGCATTCGGATATTTTGTATACTGGAAAAAGTAACTTATAGTCCAGTCCTGCCAACCTGAATATTTTATCATTTTATACGGCAGTCCTTTTAAATATATACCGGGATGGTTTTTAACATAATTGAAAGTTTCCTGTTTAAGAGCTTCATCAAACTCCATTTCCGGAAGATTGCCGTATTTCTTCATTACGGAATCCGGAACTCCGTTGTAATCGCCGAGTTTTCTCGGATCACTCGTGACATTTGAACTGTATAATCCGAGTCCGGACGTAGGCATTAATCTGAGTGTTCCGTAAATATTGTAATTTCTGTAAACCCACGGAAAATAAAAAATCAAAAAACTCAGATAAATAAGCCCTGCCTTTCTTATTGCAACAGATATCTTTTCATCCTGGTGTTTCTCAATTAAAAAAGGAATCAGAATAAGAATCAGAAGAAAATTAAACCTGATATACATCTCCGCTGCTAGAATTAATCCTATCAGCATCAGCTGATATGTTTTTCCAGTGTAATTTTTCAGTAGAATGAATAACAATATAACACAAAAAAAGAATGACAGTTGTGTATTTGAATTGGAAGCCATAAAAATCATATTCGGTGAAATGCAAAGGTAAGCAAATGAAATCAATGCACTTATATTTTTCAGATTTCTGAACAGAAAAAATCCCGATATCAAAACGCCGAATGAGAAGAAAATCATAACTGCTGCATACGTAACAGGATGATTGTAAATTAACAATCCTGCCGCAAACACAGCAGGTAAACCGGGCTGCCGGAAATTTCTTAATTCAACTCCGGCAAAGTCATAAAACTCTCCTTCAGTTGCCATTCTCATTCCAAGCTTTTCATGCTTCTCATAGTCACTGTCCTGCACGGGTCTGTTGTAAATATCATGCACTGCCAGAATCATCCTTAATACAATTCCTGCTATAAGCAGATTTCTGTATATTTTCCTGCAGTCTAAGACTAATCCTCCACTTTTAAAGATTTTTTTTACAAGAAGTACTGCAATGACAATAATAAAAAGTTCAGTTATATATTCAGGAGATCCGTGAAAAGCTGACATGTACAGCCTGTTAAACAGAGCCGATAAAATCAAAAGGCAAAGCAGAATTATATTTCCAGCTCTGCCGGACGAATTATAATACTCCGTCAGTTTCTTTATCAAGTGTTTTCCCCGTAAAATTTATTTATATGGTAAATCACATAATCAAGATCTTCCCGGCTCAGTTCATAATACATCGGAAGCCTTAAAAGACAGTCAGTAAACCTGTCTGAGTTCGGCATTGACCTGCCGTCGTGCTTGTCCCTGTAATAAGGGCTTTTGTCAAGCGACAGATAATGAAAGACAGCATATACACTTTTGGATTTAAGAAACTCAATTAACCTGTTTCTCTCATCAAGGTTTCTGCATATAATGTAAAACATATGCGCGTTGTTCGCAGCATATTCCGGCAACACAGGAAATTTTATTAAACCGGATTTTTCAATATGTTTAAGTTTTTCATAATAATAATCCCAGATTTCCCTTCTCCTTTTCTGTATGTCATCGAGATTTTCAAGCTGAGCATAGAGAAAAGCAGCTATTATGTCAGAAGGAAGAAATGAAGAACCGATATCCACCCATCCGTATTTGTCCACTTCTCCTCTGAAAAATGCAGAACGGTTAGTGCCTTTCTCTCTGATGATTTCGGCTCGTTTGGAAAATCTGTCATCGTTTATTACAAGCATGCCGCCTTCACCCGATATTACATTTTTTGTTTCGTGAAATGAAAACGCCGCAAGATGTCCGATGCTTCCGAGAGGCTTGTCATTGTAATATGAATCTATAGAATGTGCAGCATCTTCAACAACAAAAAGTCTATACTTTTCCGCAAGTTTCATCAGCTTATCCATATCTGCAGATATTCCCGCATAATGAACAACTACAATTGCTTTGGTTTTAGGTGTTATAAGCTTCTCTATTTCATTTACATCAATATTAGGATTATCTTTTTCACTGTCGCAAAAAACTATCTTTGCTCCTCTCAATACAAATGCATTTACAGAGGAGACAAATGTATATGCCGGCGCGATAATTTCATCGCCGGGTTTTGTTTCAATAAGTATTGCAGCCATCTCAAGGGCATCTGTACATGAAGTAGTCAGAAGCACTTTTTTAAAACCGTATCTTCTCTCGAAATACTCGCTGCATTTTTTTGTAAACAATCCGTCTCCGGAAATCTTTCTTGTCTTTACTGATTCAAGTATATAATCAGTTTCCTTTCCGGTAAGATACGGCTTGTTGAATCCAATATGTCTTTTTTCTGGTTCCAATTTATTTTTTAAAGATTTTATTTATTCAAGAACTGCAAGACCGATGCCGGTTTTGCCGTAACTGTTTCCGTTGTAAAGCATATATCTTTTTCCCTTAAAATCATACAGGTAAGAATACTCAATCATTTCCGAATCCCATCCTCTTTCAGAAACACTCAGATTTATTTCTTCATCCATTCTTTCCCAGTTTTTTCCGTCGGATGATTCCGCATATCCTATTCTGTATGTCCTGTTTTTCTCACTCTCCCGGAATGAATACCACATCTTGTATTTTCCGTTTTCCTTTAACACGAACGGTCTTGCTATGGCATATTCGTATTTGTTTTTAAAATCTATGCAAACTTTCCCTTCCCTTTTCCAGTTTATTCCGTCATCTGATTCAGCATATCTTATATTGTAATAATGTTTAAGTGATCCGTTTTCCTCGACCCACTTTATAAGAGACACATACCAGATTTTCCATTTTCCTCTTTCTTCAATAACGAATGGCGCAAATGTCGAATACGGATCAGCATCATTTGAATACAACACCGCCGGACCCTTTGATAATTTGTCGAATGTTTTTCCACCGTCTCTGCTTACAGCCGCACCGTTGAATGAAAAAAACGGAACATTCTTTCCGAGCGTCCAACCGTTATAATAAAGGTACTTTTTATTGTCAAGATTCACGATACATGTAGGCATTATTCCCGCATCATCAAATGCTCCCAGATTTCCGAGCTTAAGAACAGGTGTGTCTGATATTTTTAATATTCTGAAGGGATCATTAAGATCGATTTCTATAAATGCTCCCTGCGATCTTCCTCTTTCATCACGGGAGGAAAAATAAATCCTTGCCTTGTCATTCAACGGATTATCAATAACGGGCATCATTGCATGAGTTTTCATCCAGTCTGATTTTCCGTCCGGACAGTATATCAGTCCGAGTTTTTTCCAGTTCTGCATCAGGATATTTTGATTTCGTCGCTTTTCTTGTCAAACAGGACTGAACGTGCCGGAAGATAAACTCCTTTTTCTACCGTATCTTTCATGATTATCGCGCCTGCCGCTATAAGTGTTTCAGGTGCAATTGTTATCGCATCTCTTACGGTTGCATTTACTCCGATAAAACTATTTCTTCCTATCTTTACAAATCCTGAAATTACTGCCTGTGATGTAATAAATACATGATCGCAAATTTCCACATCATGACCTATGTGATTTCCGCTCCAGAGAACGACATTATTACCGATTTTCACATAAGGCTGAACAGTGTTTTCCTCAAGTATAAAACAATTATCTCCTGCCGGAAACTGAGTAAGAAAGGAACAGTGCGAACTTATATAATTTGCCAGCCTGTAGCCTTTCTCTTTGCAGAAATTGTAAAGCTTCTCTCTGATCTTGTTCATATTTGTATATCCGACTGCAACAAACATTTCAAATTCCTGTGCAGGATATTTATCCTGAATTTCCTCGAGTGCTGCTACAGGTAAACCTTCAAATGTTTCATTATCTATATATTCCCTGTTAACTGCAAATGCGCTCACTTCATATTCCGAATCCGTTTCGAAATAATATTTTGCAAGCCTTGCGTTTGACGTATTACCGACTATAACCAGTTTTTTTGTTTTCATAATTTTAAAATGATTTCATAAATTTTTTTGTGTCCGGACCTTCGTTGAAAATCAGATCCAGTATTGTTACCGTATGTGCAAACTCTCCGAATTGCTGCCTGTATTCGGGATATCCGGAATAATCAAACCAGTGAACATTAATTTTTTCTTTTTCGAACATTGATAAATCCATATATGCTTTTGCCGCAGGTCCCGAATAATAGTCCGTTGCTCCACGCTGTTTGCATATATCTATCAGTCTTTCGTTTCTGTCTTCGAGTAAAGTGAATTCACTTGACCAGATAAACGTGGAGTTTATTCCGAGAATCTCACAGACTGCTTCAATGAATTTTAAATTTACTTTGCTGAGAAATTCCTCTGTGTTGTTTAAATAAATGCTTTCAAATATTTCACTGTATTTTCTGAAAAACTCTGACTTGCTGTAATTATGAACTATTGAATTCCAGTGATTCTTTCCCCATCCCGGATCGCTTATTTTTGTTTCATTGATTTTCTGTAAATATTTGCCTCTTACTTCGACAGGAATTGTAAGCCATTTCAACCCTTCACGGGTCTTTATCTGATTTCTGTTTCGCCAGTCTCTTTTAGTATACTGCATATCATCATAAATTATGAATTCATCTGTCATGTTAATCGAATCAAAATATCCTTTCCAAGGAATATAATTTGACTGTGTTATAATTATTTTTTTCAAATTATAAATTAATTTTTTTGTCTATGATATATAACGGTCTTTCCTTGGTTTGTTCAAATATCTTTCCTATATATATGCCGGTAATTCCAATACTCATAAGTATCAGACCTGTTGAAAATAAAATTGCAACAATCAGACTCGGCCAGCCGGGCTGAAAACTCTTCATAAAGTAACTCACTACAATATATACTCCGACAATTAAGGTTATTATTGAGATTAACAAACCGCTGTAAATCGAAAGCCGCAGCAGTTTATCCGAATATGATGTCCAGCCCTGCAACGCTGTAATAAACAGTTTTGAAACTGAATAAGTAGATTTACCTTCAAATCTTTCCCTGTGCTCAACCGGTACATAAGTGGAGTTGAATCCAATCCATTTAATCAGCTGTATATATAATCTGTCCTGATCTTTCAGCCTGATGAATTCCTCCTTTACTCGTGAACTTATCAAAGTCAGCGACCCTGCATTCAGATCATAATTCCTGTCTGCAAATAAAGAAAAGAGTGAATTGTAAATTTTTGCTGTTATCATTTTGAAAAAAGAATGCTTCCTTGATATGCGTTTAGTGAAAACTACTTCATAACCTTTGTCAAACTCTTCGAGTAATTTTTTTATATGAACAGGATCATCCTGAAGATCGCAGTCCATAATTACTATAATATCGCCGCTAGCAGCATTCATCCCGGCTGATATAGCATAATGCTGTCCGAAATTCCTGCTTAGTTTAATTCCTTTTACTTTGTCGTTTCTTAAACAATTTTCTTCAATTTTTTCCCATGAGTTGTCTCCGCCGCAGTCTTCTATCAGTATAATTTCATAATTTTCCGTCAGTTGAATTAATTCTTCGGATACTCTCCTTACAAGTTCGTCAACTATTTTTTCTGATTTATAAACAGGACTGATAACGGATATTTTTTTATTCAATGTGTTCATTCAGTTGTTATAAAAATTTAAAAACTTTTTTCTCTGCTCTTTTGTATCATATTCCTTTTTAACTCTGTCTGCTGCTTTGGT
The DNA here is from genome assembly GCA_016788375.1 of Ignavibacteria bacterium. GTDB lineage: Bacteria > Bacteroidota > Ignavibacteria > Tepidaquicellales > Tepidaquicellaceae > JAEUSI01. Next base: position 11,782 of record JAEUSI010000033.1, read on the forward strand.
AACAATTTCTTTTCTTCTTTCAGACGGCATGTTTAATATCTCGGTTATCTTGTCTGCAAATTCCTGAGGATTTCTCTTGTTTACAATCCAGCCGGTTTCTCCGTCAATTATATTCTCCATTAATCCGTCAGCATTACTTACAACACACAGCATCCCTGTTGACTGAGCTTCCAAAACAGATACGCAAAAACCTTCCTGATAGCTGGTCTGCAGATATATATCCGATTCATACATTTTATTTCTGACTTTCCCGTGATCAATTTTACCGGTGAAAATAATGTTGTCATTCAGTCCGCACTGATAAACAGCAAATTTAAGTCTTTCATACTCACTCCCTGTTCCTACTATCTCATATTTAAATTCGATATTTCTGTCCTTAAGAATTTTCATGGCTGATATTGCTGTTTCGTAATTTTTAATCCAGTTCAGCCTTCCGATTGTAAGTATTCTTAAAGGTGTTTTTAATTCTCCTGCATTAACTCTCATTCTGAAATATGATGTATCTACCGAAGGTGAGATAATTTCGTAATCTGTTGCAGGAGAAAGTCCAGCTGACAATGCTCTCCGGTAAAGGTATTTGGAGATTGAATGAACTTTGTCGGCTTTCTTCCATAATTTTTGATAACAACCGGGATTCTTTAAAGGATATATATTTATATCATAACCTCTGAAACTTACTCCTGTTTTTGCTCCTGTTACACTTCCGATGTTTTCTCTTTTTAATGCCATTGTGGCAAAACCAAAGTGTATCCAGTCTAATTTGTATGGTAATATATGCGCATTCAGATAAAGAGTTTTTAATGATTCAAACGATGAATTTCCGTCTCTTTTTTCGGCATTAAAAAGTTTTACCGACCTTATAGGGGATCTTATAAAAGTTATTGCAATCACACAAAAAATCAAAAAGTATTGTTTAAGTTTATTGCTTTTGTATACCGGATAAGCTCCGGAATATCTGAAATTATGCCTGACAGTATTTCTTGATCCGCCGAAAACCATTACTTTTATACCTGCTTCTTCCAGAATTTTTATTTTCGAACTGAAAAATGTTTCCGAATACTGCGGCACGTCGGGAAGTACTATTCCGATTATCATCAGCTAACCAAAGAATAATAAAATTTTCTGAAATCTGAAGACTGCTTTTCTCTTGAAAACTCTGCCTCTATTGTATGCTTTGCGTTTCTTATAACTTTTTCTTTTTCATGGTTTCCTGTATTAATAAAGTGTATTATTTTATCTGCAATTAATTCGGGCTTTCTTACAGGAACAATAAATCCGTTTTCTGAATCCTTTATTATTTCACTCATACCGCCGCAATCTGTCGTAATTACTGGTATTCCGACCGCCATTGCTTCGAGTACAACATTTGCAATTCCTTCTTCAAGACTCGGCAGCAAAAATAAATTTTTCTTCAGGATAAATTCTATCAGTTCTTTATGCGGCATTCCGTTCATGATATCCACTTCTTTCCCGAATTCATATTCATTCATCAGAAAAAGTATTTCTTCTGGAATGTTGCCCTGAGCGACTATTGTATATCTGAATTTTATTTTTTTGTCTTTTAATATTTTCATGGCATCTAAAGCGTAATCATATCCTTTCTTCCAGTGATGTCTGCCTATTGAAATTATTTCAACTGCTTTCTCCTTATTATAAAAAGCTGCATTCCTGCTTAATAAATCTGACTTAATACTTGAATGAATAACTCTTATTCTTTCTTTAGCAGCCCCGTATTTCAAAGACTCGCCTGCAATTGCTTCTGATACTGCATGAAAACCGTCAATAACAGGAAAGTATTTTCTGTAAGCATCAGCAAGCTTGGAGTCAGATAAAGGTGAATAATTTATGTGCGCACCCCTCAGACTTAATGCAATCTTGCTGTCTAACAGCTCAAAAAGTTCGGGATGCTTTTCCACTGTTTTAGCCCACTGGATGTGAAATATATCAGGTGAATTGTTAAGGACAGGTAGAATGAACCCTGCACTTTTAAATATCATATAAAATCCCTTTTTGTTCTGAAGTATTGCCTTCCAGCATTTTAAAAAAAGTCCTGCAGATTTTAAAAACAACTTTATTGACTCTTTTATCGTGAAAAACAATAGGGCTGTTCTGGCGGAAGGAGTAGGGAAGACTTTTACACTGCTGCGGTAATTGGTTTTCTTTGTTCTCTTTCCGAACAGATATATTTCAAATCCGGAATCAGTCAATACTTCTATCAGGTTTTCAATAAATGTCGTTGACGGAATTTCACCGGAATAAACGGCGATTTTTAGTTTTCTATTTTGCAAATCCGGGATGTATATTATTTGCAAATGCAGACAGTGTAAGAAGCATGCTTAACGGATGAGAATAGTATATGTTATCGGTATATCTGAATTTATCGTAAAAATTTTTTATGACATTAGCAGGTAATATTTCAGTCAGCTTATTGTTTTCAAAAAGATATTTTTTCAAACGAATATCATTATCCTCCCCAAGAAACTGTATCTCCCAGTTCCTTGTAATAATTCTTTTGCCGGATAACTTTTCGCTTAATATTTTTTTTGCTTTTTTTAATGCACGCATCGGAATATTTTTTTTATCCGTGTACTCTTTGAAATTATAAAGGTTTAGAGGTTCATAATTCTGCCACGGGATTTCAGCAAGATCAGGATTTTTCATTTTAATATATTCAATCTGAATTTTTCTTCCTGACAGCAATTCTTCAGGTACATTGCATATGAATTTACACATTTCGTCGCTGTAATAAGGCAGAAAAACAGGGCGATATTTTTCGAAAACATTCATGTTGGCACTGGTCCATCGCGGAGCCCAGTACATAGATTTAAATGCTCTTACCGCTGAATTTGCATTTTCAATTTGAATCTGTCCGTGTAATTCCGAAATTCTGTTTCTCAGGTATTCCTTAAAATTCCCTTCCAATCCCCAGCTTTTCCAGAGTTCTTCAGCTAATTCTGTCCCGCCTTTTTTTAATATTTTTTTCAGAATGATTCCTGTCTGTTCGTTAAAATCCGTATTATCCTCAATCCCCATATCGTCAAATAAAACATCCCCCCAGTGTCCGAGATAAAATATTTCTCCGAGATCCTTAATTTCATTTATTACCGCCATTTGCCTCGGATGAGTAAAGTCGGCATAACACTGGTTAATTTGAGACAATTCATTTATAACATTCCACAGATATCCTTCGGGTATTATGTACTCTTTAAAGGAATAGTTGTTGACCTTGCATATTTCCTTTCCGTATTTTGTTTCGTCAAAACTTCCGCTGAATTTATATGAATAACAATTTACATCAGAAGTGTTTCCGAGTGCGGCAGCCTGAGATCTGCTGTCAAGTCCGCCGGACAGCGGCAGTATTATTTTTTTATTCTTTAAACTGTCAAAAGTAATTTTCTCAAATAATTGAGCAAACTCTTCTGTTGCCTGCTTTAATGTTACATCTTTCGGATTGTAATTCCATTTCCAGTAAACTTCCGACTTGGCAATACAGTTTTCTTCGCTGAATAAATATTCAGTTGCAGGCTGAAGTGCAGTTAAATTATTGTAATAAGTATCTTTTTCAAGAAAAAATCCGGTTGCAGCAAATATACAAATTGCCTTTAAGTTCAGACTGTTCTCGCCATCAACTCTTGCAAAAATCTGCTTTTGCGGTATTAAAGATGTTTTGATTTTATTCTGAAAATTACCGCTGATTTTATTTGAACCAGTCAAATCTCATTTTAGCTGATATTCTTGATGAAATATTAAACGGTAAAATTACATCAAGTAAAAAATCCTTCATGAATTTATTTTTCAATTCAGGATATGAGTTTAATCTGTTATAAAGTTCTTTTCTGCTTTCAAAATATTTTTTTTTGCCTGCTATTTTTTTGATGCAGCTGTAATATGCGTATTCACTGTCATCGATAAGTTCTTTTTTTGCAGAAGTTCGTTTCAGAAAATCTATTACCCATTTGTAGAATACAAGATCCCATTCATTCATTTTGCCGCTTTCTTTTGCAATTCTCAATGTTGAGTCCTGATGTTTTCTGTATTTTATTAGAATCTCATCATGATAGTAAATCTCCGATTTTTCGGCTATCTTCAGCCAAAGGACAACATCTTCGGATCCTCTGATTGTTTCTTCATAACCGCTAACTTCATCAAAATTCTTCCTTCTGAGAAGACTTGCACTTGGAAGAGGAGTACCTCTCAGATCCGATAAAAATACTTCTACAAAATAAGGTGCTTTATAAAGTCCGCTTTCCAGTCCTTTTCCCCTGTAACCGACAGGCTGTTTGAATTCTCTTTCCTTATACCAGTATAAAGCAGGTCCCCAGATCATTGCACAGCCGCTGTGTTTTTCAAGAATACTCAGCTGAACTGATAATCGGTTTTTATACCAGACATCATCCTGATCAATGAATGCTATTATTTCACCGGAAGATTTTTCAACAGCTCTGTTTCTGGTATATGAAGTGCCGTAATTGCTGTTATCTTTGTGTTCAAAATAAAATACTTTATCCCTGTGTTTTTCAGCAATAATCATGGCTGTTTCCTGTGTACCGTCACTGCTTCCGTCATCAAACATTATCCACTCCCAGTCGGTATAATCCTGATTTAAAATGCTTTCAGCGGTTTCATATAAAGTTTTTAATCCGTTGTATAATGGCGTAATAACCGAAATTCTGGGCATCGTTAACTGTTTAAATAAATTAATCCGTTTCCCATTACTCTGCTTCCTTCCCTGATAAACTCCTCATGTCTGTATCTGCTTTTAATTTCATTCCAGAATTTTACGACGCCATAACCTTCTTTGTAAGTATTAATGTCATGAAATCCGATTAAACCTTTTTCTGACATGAAGTTAAGATATATGTAAAAGTCTTTTTTAATTCCTTCATATGTATGATCACCGTCAATGTACAGAAAATCTATTTTGTCTTTTTGAAGAATTGCGGAGAGTTTATCCGTAGTTTCCTTTGACTTTGAATCTCCCCGGATGAAGTACAACTCAGTATTCTTTCTGTCACTGGCAAATTCCCTGAAAAATTTTATTCTCTTCTCGTCATATCCACCTCCGAATTGTCCCGATGGCAGATCTATACTGATGATCTTCTCCGCCTGAGGATTGATTCTTGTCCAGACATAAAATGTTCCTCCGTTCCATGTTCCTATTTCGGTAATTATCCGCGGTTTATGCTCAATCACCCTTCTGCAAAGATTATAAAGCTCTTCTTCTATCTGTGCAAGCCTGATTTTATCATAAAAACCCCTGCCTGAATAATTCCTGATGGATTCTAGTACATCTTCGATTTCTTCTGAATTCATGACTTTATGAAGATTTCTTTTTGAAACGAAGAAAGCGGCTTTATCCCTGAGTGTTTCAGTAAAACTCATACTTTAATTGTCTTTATTTTTTTGCAATTGAATAAATGGTTGTTTCGGGAAGAAGTCTCGAAATTCTGAATACTCCGTCAGAAAAAAATTTTCTGTGGATTCTTCTTAATAAGAATCCGGTATTGCTTTCATCTTCATGCTTTTGCTGGAGCAGCTGGGGAAGAGGATATTTTAACGGAATTAAATTTTCGTTTTTCTCTCTTGTAAGAGAAATCATAGTGAGTTTATCGTTAAATTTTAATTCGGAGAACAGTTCCTTTGTCCCGTCATAAGTAAACCGCCACAGATCAGCCGGCATCTTTGATATTTTTCTGACATAACATTCAGACAATATAGCAGATCCTCCTGTTTTCAGAAGCGATGAAATATTCTCGGCTGCTCTGAAAGGGTTTTTTACATGAGTAAGCACTTCCATACAAATTACAGTTGAAAAATAATTTTTCTTTCCTATAATAAATTCTGATTCGGAGTCTGTTATGTCGACTGCATAATCAACACCTTCTCCCTCAAACAGATCTATCCCCGTAATATTTTTAATCCCCCATTCATTTAACCTTGTCCTGATATTCTCTTTGTCAAAATCATATTGCTTTGAGCCGATTATCAGAACAGGCTCATTAATACTTTCCCTGTTTAACTTTAAATAACTTATCTGATTTCCCGTTGCCATATTAAATTGTTTAATTCTGCGGTGTGCATAAATTTTACATCGGACCAGTTTTTATATATGCCGTCTAATAATTTTTTAAGTTCCGTTAATGTAGTGTCCCTGTATTCTGGATTAAATCTTCCAGCAAAATTTACTCTGTGAAAATCTATTACAGCAGGGATTTTATCTTTAAAGGCAGTCTCTATAGATTTCAGACACTGTTCATGATAAAACTTATATTCCGGATGAGGATCAAGTCTTGCATTCCTTACTGACCAGAAAAACCCGTTGCTCTTTTTAAAATAAGGATATCTCTGCTTTCTTTTTAAAGAGTCTGTCAATCTGTTTGCGGACTGAATTAATTTTATATTACAGTCACTGACAGTTTTCAACATACCTTTTTCAAAAATAAATGTAGGCGGAATAAATGATACCGGCCTGAATCCGAAAAATTTTGCAAACTCATCTGAAGCTTCTTTAAGCTTGTTGTGCTCATTGTTATTTTTGCTCATCTCACCCTGAAGAAATGAAAGATTGGATTTTATTGTTGAACGGGCTGCAAAAAACTTTCTTTCAAACGCTTCCTTTCCCTCTTCAGTTTCAAAATATTTTTCAGCTTCAGTAATATTATAATGAGAATATCCGTGAAGCTGAGGGAAAATGTATTTCTGTTCAACTGCAGTTTTATACAGTTTCTTTCTTTCGGTAACTTCTCTGTTTTCCCCGTTCAGAGAATTGATTGATCTGAATCTGAGCCTGCTTCTTTCAGTATAATCGAAATTATGAGTTATAAAATTAGCCGTTATTACCGGAGGAGCAGGAAATTTATTCCTGTAATCTTCAAGCAGATCAAACAAAGAATTCATGTCATCGGCAGTTTCAAGTGAATCAAGCGACCACCTGCTTAATTTATCTCCGCCGAATTTTTTTTTCATCCATTCAATAGCATCATTGGATGATGCTCTTTCTAGTCCCCAGTCATCGCTTTCTATTATAATTATTTTTTCCCTTAATTTCTTTCTTCTGTAGAAAAGGTATCTGGAATATAAATCGGAAGACTTCATCAGTTTATATATTTTTCATCTTTTTAACAGGTCGCAGTACAATTCTTCAAGTCTTTTAACTTCGTTTTCTATCGAATAATGTTTTTTTACAAATTCCTTCTGATTATTTATGATTTGATTTTTTCTGTCTTCATTCATATTTACAAACTGAATTATCTTATTTGCTATTGCTCCCGGATTTTCGGATTCAAACAGCTGATCAGGAAATTCTCTGAACTGGTCTCTTATTCCCGGTACATCGCTGCCGTATGTAATGATTCCGCTAGCCATAGATTCGAGGATTGAAATCGGCCCGCCTTCGCCTGTTTTCTTCGAAGATAAAATAAATATATCAGCCGCGGCAAAAAACGGCTTTATATTATTCTGCTTTCCGGTAAAAATAACCCTGTCTTCAAGATTCTGTTCTTTTACTTTCTTCTTCAATTCGTCAGCATATTCCGTCTTATCCTCGCCAACAATCAATAACTTTGCATCTTTATAATCTTCGAGAGCAAGACTGAAACCCTTTATTAAAAAATCAATTCCTTTTATGGAAATAACATTTGCAATTGTCAGTATTACGGGAAATGAACAGTTCAGTTTATATCTGTTATTTATACTGTTGTCTACTTTAACATCATCAAATTCATCTGTATCTATCCCTATCGGAATCAGTTCGGTTTTTTCTGATCCTTTAAAAAATCTTTCAACCATTTCTTCATTCTGAGGAATAATTGCATTTGCAAGTTTTGATCTTAAATTCCATGCATTACTTCCCCAGCTCATGTTTTTCTTTGTATATATCCATTTTATTCCTGCAAGTCTGCAAGCTAATCCCTCTGAGTAATCATCTGAATAATTATATGAATGAATTATATCCGGTTTTATTTTTTTAAAAAACTGTGCCAGTCTCAGTATATTTCTGAATGCCTGAAATCTCGGTTTCATTAGAGCCGTAAAATAAGAAATGTAAATCGGAACATTAAGCTCTTCTGCCGCTTTAAATAACTCGCCTTTCTCATGTCTGCAGCAAATTCCAGGTTCAAATATGTTTTTGTCAAGTCTTGAAATGACATTTATCAATGCTTTTCCGCTACCTGCTGTATTAAAATTCGGAATTGTATATAATACTTTTATTTTCCTGCCAGTCATAGAAATTAAATGTCCTGTTATTTCCCGTTTAATTATGCGACTTAATCTGAAATGTATTCATATGCTTACTAATATTATATTGACCTGTATAAATTCTTGTATTCATTGTCAACAATTTCCGTTGACCAGTTGTTAACTGCCTTTTTTCTTGCATTATATCCTATCCTTGGAATAACATCAGCATCATTTCTTATTTGTCTTATTGTTTCAGCAAGCTTTTCTGAATCACCTGTTTTAAAGACATACCCGTCTATATTATTTTCTATCTGTGCTTTTGCAATTTCTGGAATATCTGAACCGATTACCGTAAGCCCGCATGACATAGCTTCAATAATTGAGATTGGAAATCCTTCCTGCTTTGATGGCAATACAAATATATCAGAACTTTGCATATACTCTTCCACATTATCCACATTTTTTTCGGTAAGTAAAACTTTATCTTCGTTATCAGACTCAATGATTTTATTTTTAAGTTCATTTATATATTTCTGATCGTATTTGTATGTTGGTCCTACAATCAGAAGTTTTAAATCGGGAAATTCTTTTTCAACTTTCAGAAATGCTTCAAGCAATAAATGAACACCTTTTCTTACATTTATGCCGCCTACAAATAAAATTATTAATCCGTCTTCCCATAAATTCAGTTTTCTCCTCAGTTCCTTTTTATATAACGGATCTGCGGGCTTAAACTTATTAATATCAACTGAATAAGGAATCTGAGCTACTTTATCCGGATTGATTTCTGATTTTTCGAATATCTCAGTCATTACTTCCGATTTGCTTACATATCTGTCAGCCATTTTATAAAAAAGATATCTAATATATTTCGGCTTGAAATAGTCTTTCCAGTCCGGAAATCTGCCGAGTGACAACGGATCATCGTCTCCTATAAGAGAAGTCTCTGTAATAACTTTTTTACCCAGAATTTTAGCAATGAATATTGATACTCGGTTGAATGCAAATCCAGAATTAAAGTTATGAACAAAATCATATTTTTTCCTTAATTTCCACATAGGCGCAATTAATACCCTGAAACAGTTCCACATATGATACATTTGCTGGAAATAAATTAATACTCCTTTTGCATCTTTGGGATTCTCCCTGAAGTTTACCGAATATACAAAATTGTAATTCAGAGTGCTTTTTTTATAGGCACCGGTTCTGTCCCAGCCGATAACTATTATTTCAGATTCATTGTCATCATACAGTCTCTGAGCATATTTAAAAGCTGCAACCTCCGCTCCTCCGTATGCCGGCGGCAGGATTGCCGTAACTATGCAAATCTTTAACTTATTGTTTTCTTTATCCAATAATTTGTTTGGTTATCTGTCTTAATTGCCTGTAATAAATTTTCTAAAATTCAAGACTAACAATCTGTCTGTAAAAACTATCAACTGGATCTTCCGGAACAATTGTTTTTATATGTTTACACGCTCTTTCCCCTATTTCTTTCCATTCTGTTCTCCTGTCCCAGGCTCTCTCCATTGCTTCATCCACAAATTCAGGAGTAGGAGCTTTGGCAAGAAATGCAGTTTCATTGTCTAGTATCACTTCGGGATTTCCGCTTACATTAGTAACTATTGCAGTTCTTCGGCAAAGCATTGCCTCTATCAGCGCCAGCGGAAGACCTTCATATCTTGATGTAAGAATTAGTGCATGATTTACTCTCCAGATTTCAGATGGTTTTATATGACCGGACATTATTACGTTATCAAGCTTGAAATATTTTACAAGCTTGTTTACGGAATACAAATGTTCTCCTTTTCCGTATAGCTTGATTTTTAGATTTCTTTCCCTCCATTTTTTTTCATTCAGCACCTGAAGAAGTATATCCTGACCTTTGGCAAAGAACTCCAGTCTTGCAACGCTTGCAATGAAATAATTTTCATTGACTTCGGGATAATCTATTTCATTGTTGTATTCAACGTTAAACGGGTTCATAATAACTTTAGCATTTTTTATGTCCTGCCCTATCTGAATTTCAGTCAGTCTCCTGTTTGCATGACTTACATAAAAATTTACAAGGGCTTTTGGCAGTGATACCGATAATCTCTGATTGAGCGAATCTGAAGGCCACTTTGCTTCATTTGCTGCATTTGATATTGTGACAAATTTTAAATTATTATCTATGCAGAATTCCATTAATTCTATACCGCCCGTATTTCCTCCCTGATTTATTACTACAAGATCCGGTCTGAATTTCTTAAGAAAATCGTATCCGTCATATGTATATCTGAACTGAAATCCCGTCGGGGCAAATCTGTTGAATAATTTTTTAAATGAGGAAACATCTGTGTTGAATTTAACTTCAATATCCTTTTTACGTAACTCTTCAAGTGATGAAGGTAATTCCTTCCATCTCGGAACACTTGCTATGACTTTATATCCGGATTCCTGAAACTTAAATGAAGTGTTAAACCAAAGATATTCGCTTCCGCCCCATGCCGATTTGTTTGTCGAAACAAATGCAATTTTTTTCTTTGTTTTACTGATTATTATTTTATTTGTCAGTTTAAATTGTTATGAATTTAAAATTTTTTCGGAAGCGGTTTCTTGACATACTTCAGCAAAAAATCCAGATTGTATTTATACAATTTCGATTTAAGCTTTAATATCTTGTATACGGCTCTGCTCTTTTCACTGAGATAAGCAGGATTAATGGCAGTTACTATTTCAGGAAACATATCGGTATTGTTTTCTGTTATCGATTTCTTTGCTTCCAGCAATATGTAGTAATTTAATGCTTTCCTGGCTGTGATTACTTCACTTTCATTAAAGCTGAAATCGAATTCAAAATTTTTATCACTAATCTTTGTATAAATTTTTCTTAATACATCCGCAATTTCCGGCATACCGTTTTTTCTGGCAATTGAATGATAAATTCTCATATACTCAGTCTTGAATTCATTGTTATAGGTTTTTGATAACGGATGATATCTGAAATTTGCAAATACTTTCCCGGTTATCTTAATATTATCCTGTCCGTATCTGAACAAATATTTCTTCCAAATATCCTGATCCATTACAAATTCAAGTCTCTCGTCGAGTTTCCCGAGACTTTTAAAAATCTTCAGTCTGAAAAAAGTTGATATCTGATTTATCGGAACATCTGCAATTGTCTCTTCTATATAATCCCTTAGCTTCATGCATATTATTTTTTCCCTGTCGCCGTTTACTTCCGAAAAGAACCTGTATGCTCCTGAAACAGAATAAATATTTCGGGAATTAAATTCTTCAGCTATGTTTTTAAAACATTCAGGTTCATAATAATCATCGCTGTTGATCCAGTTAAATATTTCACCGCTGCACATCTTAATGCCTTTATTGACTGCATCCGACTGCCCACTGTCTTTTTCGATTACAATCCTGTCAATCCAGTTTTCATACTTTTTTAAAATTTCGGGTGTATTATCTGTACTTCCTCCGTCTATAACAATATATTCCAGATTCGGATAATTCTGAAGAAGAACTGACCGGATTGTCTGCTCAATATATTCACCCTGATTAAAACTCGGAGTTATTACAGAAATCTTCGGATACAGTTCAGAACTTTTTCTAAATTCTTTTCCGGTTATCTGAGTCCAAGGCCATCCTGATTTGCCTTCCGGTGGAGGCGGAAATCTGTTTATAAAATCCTGCGAAGAATTTTTACTATGCAAAATTATGTATTATCTCAATTAATACTGCTTTATGTAATCAAAAAACTTTTCAAATTTTGAAACAGGGTTTAATTCAATATTATAAAGATTTCTGCAGCCAGCAGATTTGTTTTCATAATCTCTCATTATTAATTTCAACGATTCCGGTATTTCCTCCGATTTATTGATTGTGTCTCCGAAATTGTATATTTCGTTAAATTCTTTATATATTGTATTAGATGTAGTTACTGTCGGTAATCCGAGCATCATGTAAGTTGAGAATTTACCTGATGACAAACCTATTTCCCTGATGTTCCTTCCTGCATAAACATCTGTGGTATTGGGGAAATAAGTTGCAATTCCTATATGACAACATGATAAGAAACTGTAATAATCACGAGCTTCATAAAAAGGTTTGTTATGAAAAGTCAGATTATATTTCTTATCAACAAGATCATTAATTCTGATTTTAAGTTCTTCATCATCTTTTAGTTTATGGTGGGAATGTATTAAGAGCCAGAATTCTTCACCGAACTTATCCGGAATCAGATCCAGTAATTCATTAATTCCGCTCCATGCCATTAGAGTACCTGAATAAACAACAATTTTTTTATCTTCAGGTATGTTAAGTTCAGCAAAAATATCATATTTATCAATCTGATACCCGGGAGGTTTCGGAGAAACCGGTATATGAATTGTCTCCATTTCAGCTGTGAATTTATTTACACTTCTTATCAATTCCTCTCTTTTGCTGTCCTGTATAATCAGCAGATCGGTTTTTTCGGAATATTTATTTTCCAGACGCTTTATAATTTTTTTTCTTTCAATAAAAAATTCATCCTCAAAAAAAATCTCGAAGGAAAAATATATAAGAGTCAGTTTTAAAATCTTTTTTATTCTTCCGCCTATGACAAGTCCGAACGGATCTATACAAATTAGGTCTTCAACTTTATTTCTGTACTTTAACAAACCGAACAATTTCAAATACTGCCTGATAATTTTTATGTAATTCCTTATTCCGTGTTTGAATTCATAAAAATTAAATGGCAGCTGGCAGAGAGTAATACCGGGTCTTATATTTGACGGGATAAACATCTGCCCGTGTGCAAAAAACAATATCCTGTAATTTCTTTCTATAAGCTGTTCGAATAAATATACAAGTGTAGGATTTGAAAATGTATCAACTTTCGGCGTTACTACAGCAATTGTTTTCAAAATTTATTTAAGCTTTAATTAACTTCTTTTTCCTGCGATAACAAGTGCATACCAGCTTTCATCGCTGAGCTTATTGCCGGTCATCCATTCTTCAAAATGCATTATACCCATATTCAGCTGATTCAGTATTAATTTTAATTCCGGAATGAAAAAATATCGCATGCTGTGTATTTCCGTAATCTCATTATTCTTTCCTTCAGTCTTTTCTTCTATTTTAACAGTATACTTGACATCAACGGTGTTTTCATTGATTTTTAAAAAAGGTTCAGCGTGTCTTTCAATTTTTATCTCTTCATTCTCAAGATACTTTACACGGGATTCCGGTCTTTCGGTAAGGACTGCAGGACCGTACCAGAAATCAAAAATGAATATTCCGTCGTCCTTTAAATGAGATTCGGCTGTTGCAAATGTCTTTGTCAAATCTTTGTTCGATATCTGATAACTCATTACATGAAACAATGAAATTACAATGTCAAATTTTTCATGCAATCTTGTATTTCGTATATCCCCGTTTACAAACTTTACTTTTCTGTCTGATCTTATGTTTTTTTTGTTTCTTTCTGCTTCTTTCGACATAATTTCGGATATCTCGATACCTGTTACATCATAGCCTTTTTCCGCTAATATTAAATCATGTCTGCCGGTACCGCTGCCTAAATCAAGAATGGTTTCTGAATCAGGTCTGAATTTGTCTATTAGTTTGATTATATACTCTGATTCTCTCTCATAATCCTTGTCCTTATAAAGAAGATCATAGTATTTTGCATAAAGATTAAACGTACTGTTCATTTGCTTTTAAGCTTACTTTAACAGATCAAAATATTTTGTGTTTTTGAAAAAATTTAATACTTCATCATAATTCTCGATGGAATCCCTCAGATCATCCGGAGTAACTTTCCTGTATGCTGTCTTAACTTTATGTGAATCAACTCCGAGAAATCCGAATATCCTGTCTGCTGTTTCCTGATGTCTCGAATTGTCAAGTAAATCCCTTTCATAAATTATTTCAAGATAAGGTATGTTTTTTAAATTCTGCTTTTCAAGCAATTCTGTTTCCTCTCCGAATTTTATCGAATCAAGCAATAACTGACAGTCTACATTTATTTTCTTCCTGTATGGCTGATCATTTCCGGTGAGATGATATACATTTGTTTCCGTAATAAGCAAATTTGAAAGCTTATGTCTCAGATAATTTTCCCTTTTTAAATAAATAAATTTCCAGCCTTTTTTATGAAGTCCGGATAATATTTTTTCATAGTTTTTATATTTATGTTCGTTTTTAAGCTGGGCGATTTTAACTTTAAATCCGTAAACAGATTTATTCAGTGCTGAAGCCCTCTTGCTGCAGCTCTCTATATAAGCCATCGGGAATAACACTCTGTTTCCCGAATACAGAAAATTGAAAATTTCAACATCCGAATAAATATCCTTGTGACAATTCATTAAATCCGACAACAATGTGCTTCCTGTCCTTCCTCTTGTATAAACCGCAAACTTTGTTTCAGGATATTTTAGAAACGGATTAAGCAAACTTATGTATTTGAATTTCCAGATTGATTTCTTTTTAAGCTTACTTATGTTCTTTCTGATATTACCGCTCATTTTACTGATGGAAATTCTTTGTATGCTTTGATGAATTTAATTCCTGTTTTTCAATCACAGAATACTTTTCTGATTTTTTCTGCAGTATATTTTATCTGATCTTCCGTCAGTCCCAGACCGCTTGGAATATAAAATCCGTATTCGGCAAGATTTTCCGATACAGGATATTCCTCATTCCTGAACATTCCGGATTTTTTAAAAACCGGCTGAAGATGCATCGGATAAAAAAACGGACGTGTGCCAATTTTTAGATTATCAAGTTCTTTCATTATTTGTTCTGCATTCATGCCGTATTCTTTTCTTATTAATATTCCGTAAACCCAGTAAATGTTATCCGCAAATTCTGTCTTTTCCAGTGGCAGTTTAATGAACGGAATGTCTTTTAACAATTCGCTGTATAGTTTACCGGTCATTCTTTTTTTAATTATTTTTTCATTAAGTTTTTCAAACTGAGCTGTCCCTACTGCAGCCTGAAGATTTGTCATTCTGAAATTGAATCCGAGTTCATCATGAACAAACCTTCTGCCATTTTTAAAGCATAAATTCCTTAGTGATCTGCACTTCTCTGCAATTTCCGCGTCATCAGTAACAATCATTCCCCCTTCGCCTGTGGTTATATGTTTGTTCGGATAAAAGCTGAATGTGCTTACATCACCGAAATTTCCGCACGGTTTTCCTTTATATGTCTGGCCAATAAGTTCCGCAGCATCTTCGATGACTTTCAGATTAAACTCTTCAGCTATTTTAAGTACAGGGTCAATATCAACAGGCAGACCGTAAATGTGTACAATCATTATGGCAGATGTTCTTCCGGTAATTTTATCTCTGATCTGACCTGTATCCATATTCCAGGTATCGGATTCAGAATCAACCAGAACAGGTCTGGCTCCTGCACGGATTACGGCAGATGCACAAGATATTATTGTAAATGATGGCATTATTACTTCATCACCTTCCTTAATTCCAGCCGCTATCACAGCTGCTTCAAGCGCTGCTGTCCCGTTACATACAGCAATACCGAATTTTCTTCCGGACATCAATGATACTTTTTCTTCAAGTTCTTTTACGTAAGGTCCTTCCGATGAAATCCATCCTGTCTCAATACACTTCTGAAGATACTTTTTTTCATTACCGTCCAGGAGCGGTTCATTTACCGGTATATAATTCATTTAATCCTTATTAATTTTTTTGCCTTTTTGTATCCCCTGAAATCTTGTTTTATCTTCCTCGCCTGCATAAGGTCCCTGCTTAACTTCAATCATTTCAATTTCTTCTATAACTTCAAAACCGTGACCTCCTGTAGACAGAAGTATCACATCTCCCGCATTAAGAATCCTGCTTTCGAGATAATTCTGTTCGTCATCATAAAAATCAACTCTTAAAATTCCTTTCTTCAGAAAAAGCACTTCCTGTGTATACTGTACTTCCCTCGGAACCGGATTATGAACATGAGGTTCAATAATTTTTCCTTTCGGATGATTCATATATGCAAGCTGCTGAGACAAATCATTTGAAGTAAAAAAATGAATTCCCGGTTTTCTGAAGTCTGCCGGAATAATTATTGCTAAAAGCTTATCACCGTGTTTTATGTATTCTGTCATATGCCTGTTATAAATTTATAATTACTTTCTGTCAGGAAAAAATTTATTATAACTTTTTTTGATAACCTGATCGAGTTCCATCATTAGATTTTTGTAATTATAATTTTCCAGAATAAATTTTTGACCAGCAGCCGCTATCTCTTCCCTTTCCTTTTCGTTTTCAAGATAATATCTGATTTTTTCA
>JAEUSI010000340.1 GCA_016788375.1 Ignavibacteria bacterium
CTGCAATCTGTTTCATATCAGTCTCTTCCATTCCTCGAGATGTCATAGCCGCTGTACCAAGTCTGACTCCAGAAGTGATAAGAGCGTTTTGCGTATCAAAAGGAACACCATTGCGGTTACAAGTTATACCTGAAGTATCTAAGGCAATTTCTGCAGCTTTTCCAGTGAGGTTTTTATTACGCAAATCTACTAACATCAAATGATTATCGGTACCACCACTTACAATATCATACCCTAATAATTGTAACGCATTAGATAAAGCTTTTGCATTTTTCACAACTTGAATTGTGTAGTTATTGTAAGAATCAGTAAGTGCTTCGCCAAATGCAACTGCTTTTGCTGCAATAACATGCATTAAAGGACCGCCCTGAATACCTGGCATAACCATAGAATCAAGAAGTTCACCCATAAGTTTGGTGCGTCCTGATTTTGGAGCAACAATTCCAAAAGGATTTTCGTAGTTTTTTCCCATCACGATAAGTCCACCACGAGGTCCACGCAATGTT
>JAEUSI010000341.1 GCA_016788375.1 Ignavibacteria bacterium
GCCCGGTTTCTAAAGGTGCGGAGACTGCAGTTTGGCTTGCAACTGACCAACATCCGGTGAGCGGAAATTTTTATCGCGATAAAAATGTGATTAACTGGTAGTTACCATATATCGATACATTTAACAACCAATCGGTTTCTCATTCGGTTTATCGTGTTTGCGTTCACGAATGTTCTCACGCATTGTACGTTTGAATTCTAAAACCTACCGCTATGAGATCGTGTGTCGCCCTGTTGCTTTGTCTGGTTGCTTTTGTCACTGTTTCAATTGCTCAAAATACCCAACCCGAGCCTGTCGGCCCTCAGTCCCTGCGACAGCAATATGCGCATATGAAAAGCGATCTTGATGTCATCAACGGTTTCCGGATGGTTAAGCTTTATGAAATGGATCAGCTCTGGCGGGTTGTGGAAGATTCGTTAAAGGTAAAACGTGCGGCCATCAACCGGGGAGAATTATTGGTGAAAACTCAGGCTGCTGAGATTGACAGCCTGAAGCAACAGGTGGCG
>JAEUSI010000342.1 GCA_016788375.1 Ignavibacteria bacterium
GGCTAAACTGTGTTGTGGAAAATCACAATCCATTACAAGTACATTAAATCCTAAACGATAATGTAATACACTTGAAAGTAGTGCAGTCATAGTAGATTTTCCAACACCGCCCTTAGGCGTTGAAAAACTGATTTTTAAGGTTTTCATTTTTGTTTCCATTTTTTAAATATTTATTGTTACAGATTTTATTTGTTTGGTAGGTTTAAATATTGGTGTATTTGAATAGTACCTATTTTCCGTATGCCTGTATTCCCTTTTTGAAAATTTCCTTAATTGTTGTTTGCTTTCATTACAGCTTGGTGAGTAATAATTTTTAGCAAATGGTAAACGTTGCAATCGGTAAATTGCTTTACCGCTTTTATACTTTTACATTTTTAAAGTTTTACGCTTTTAAAACCTTATGCTTTTGTTCCAAAATATCTGTATCCAAATACTCCTTTCTTATTTACCTGTACACATTTTTTATAACCTGCATTAAAACCATAAAGCAAATAAAGCTATTGAAT
>JAEUSI010000343.1 GCA_016788375.1 Ignavibacteria bacterium
CTTCTTCCGCAGGAGCCAGTTGGCCAAAAAGGTTATCAGTCGCCTCGCTTACTTCCGGATAGTCGGCTTTGCCGAAGCGTTTGGTAAGATCGGAAATGGTTTCATCGATCACCTTTTCATCAACTTCAATCGGGTAAGATTTAACCTTAACCTTGCTTGAAAGATCATATTTGAAATCTTCTGCAATGCCGATGTGGTACTCGAATTCGAAGTTTGTTTGACTATCCCAGTTAATGGTATCAGCTTTTTCGCGGTTAGGAAGCGGCTCCCCGATAATACGAAGATTGTTGTCCTTGATGTAATCAGTAAGCTTGTGGGAAAGCATGTGATTGATTTCTTCCACCAGGATAGATTTCCCGAACATTTTTTTGATTACACCGGAAGGTACCTTACCTGCACGGAATCCCTTGATGTTCGCCTTGCGGGAATAATCGCGGATTTTTTCTTCGTATTTGGGTTGATAATCAGCCTGTTCGATCTTGATTTTGATCAAACCTTCAGTACT
>JAEUSI010000344.1 GCA_016788375.1 Ignavibacteria bacterium
ATATGTTTTCATCAGCAGGATTTGATGTCAACCGCTTGAAAATGTTCATTATTGAAGATACTGATGATTTGCTGCGGTTGCGTTTTGATACCAAACTGGCAAGGATTTCAGAGTCAATGGGCAAAACACAAAGAATTTATTTTTCAGAAAATATCACAGAAAGAGTGGACAGCTTTGCAGACCGGACAATGGTCGAGCCTCTGTTTTTTGAGATGGATGATTGGGAAGAGGAAGAAGAAACAGAATAACACAACTAAAAAAAAAATAGAAATGGGACTAATGAAAGTATTCTCAGGAGATGAGATTTTGGCAATAGCTTTAAAAACAAAATTGGAAGAAGCAGGTATTGAAACATTAATGCGAAATAACAACCAGTCTGCAATTGTTCTGGGAACAGGAGGCAGTATTGCTGTTGAGATTTTTATTGATGAATCAAAATATGGAAAAGCCGACCCGATAATTACGGATTTCAAAATGAACCTTTAATAATAGGATATGAGGACT
>JAEUSI010000345.1 GCA_016788375.1 Ignavibacteria bacterium
TTCCTATGGAGTTCAGATAGCCATATGGATGAAGACAATCGAAACTATTGAAGACAGAAATAGTGCAAAAGAATAAGAGATCAAACAAGTCGAACATCAGTAATGCAAAAATAGTGAAAGAAAGCGAGCTCGAAAATTCGAGTTTACAAATTTCTAGTTTTCGCTGGAATTTTTCCAAAAATCTTCAGAAGTCTTTGTTTGCAATTACATAAACATATACTTCCAATCGTGCTGAATTTGCTGACGATTTCAAAGGAAAAATGAACACACGATGACAGGGTAAAATTCACTGAAAACTAAAAATCTGTAAACTCGAAATTTCGAGCTCACTTTCATTCACTTGCAAAAATCTGTTTAATTTTTCAGAAAATATAATCGACACAGAAATGATACTTAGGGCAATCCAAAAGTAGTGAGGGAGGTACCTCATACCCTCAAGCAACGATCTAAAAAATTTTCTTTTTTTACCAATAGATAGAGCGTCTTTCGCTCTATCTTTCT
>JAEUSI010000346.1 GCA_016788375.1 Ignavibacteria bacterium
CCGGTGAAAAATCCAAAAATCAAGAAAAATGTTTTTTGACCCGGAAACTTCTTTTGTTTTACTCTTGAGCTCGAAAACCGAGGAAAAAATATCTTTTTGAAACTCCGAAAGCCTATTTTGAATTTTTTTCCTCAAAAATAAAAAAAATAAAAAAAATATTAAAAAAAAGTTTGAAATAATACCAAGAAAAAAATAAAATTACTCATTTTAAATTTTGAGAGAAAAATGGGAATAATCAAGAGTAAAAAAACAGGTATATGTATTTTCTCAATATGTGGGACTTGATTTTTTGGTTCCTAATCAAAATTTATCTTTATTTTTTAATTCAAAAAATTTTATAGTATTTTTTATTAAAAATCAATCTGAATAATTGATTACTTTTTTATTTAACTATTTTTTTCGAAATTATGACATAAGATTGCTTTTTGAACATTACAATAATCTCCTTGATGTAGCCCTATAATATAAAATTTGTTATTTTATTTAACAAGAACAGGTCC
>JAEUSI010000034.1 GCA_016788375.1 Ignavibacteria bacterium
ATCAATGAAATATAAATCATCATATCTTGTTGTGTATGGAAGTCCGGGAATTTGTCTCCACTGCAAAATTTGTGCTGTAACAGTTCCGGTTTGAATTACAATGGAAATCAGTAAGATGAATAAAAGACTCTGTGACATAATTTCTCCTTTGGCAGAATTATTTTTTATTTGCGTTTTTTGAAATTCTGATTTTATTTCTAAATATTTTTATGATGAAATTTATTTATCAAATCATTATAACTGATGAAATTTCAATTTTATATATGTCATTTAAATACGCCGGAATATTTCAAATTAGATTAAAAAAATTAAAACAGACGATTGTTCAGGCATAATTTTAACTTTGAAATCCTTAACAATTTATATTATTTATGGTCTTACTACAGTTACACCTTTAAATATATTATTCTCAACAATACTAAGATCAGCGGCATCGGAAGTATTATCGCCGTTTAGATCTGAACTGATATAACCGTTCCCTGAATTCAGTACGGAATTCTCGACAATACTAAGATCAGAGGCATCAACAGCTCCATCCTGATTTACATCACCGGAGTAAATGCAGTACTTAGAACCTTTCAATACAAGATTATTGTCGAATGCACTGGCTTGATTTAAAGAAAAATCATAATCAAGTTTATTTATGGTAAATATATTTACTGCCGAACTCCATGTTTCAACGGAATTTCTGTGCTTAATCATAATAAAATAACCGGTTGCATTATCTGCTTTTGTAAAGCTGAATAACCCGGAACCTGAACTGTTTAACATTCCGGTAGAAGAATCAATTATCATATGCGGACTTATACTTTCTCTTAAGTAAATTTTCACTGAATCCGGAATCATAACACCGGAAATCTCATTGTAAAAACCTTCAATAAAAGCATTCAGTGTAAGTTGTTTTACAGCAGGAAGTATTTTTACATTATCTCTTAATGAGTTTGCTATATTATAAAATTTTGAAACAATGCTGTCATTATTAGCTTCAACAATCATCGCCCCGTAATTTCCGTTGTATCTTACCTGACTTCCGGCCAGTGGAAATCCGAAAATAGATCTGAGATTCCCGCCAAGCCCGTTAACAAAATATGTTAAGCCGTTTACGGAAAGTCTTTCATATAAATGCTCATGCCCTGACATTACGGCAGATACTCCCCAGCTTTTAAATGGCCATCTCATAACAGCTTCCGAACCGTTTATAAATCCGGAACAATACGGAGGGTGATGAAAATAAACTATGTTAAATCTTGATGAAGACTGTGCAAGTTTATTTTTCAGCCATTGCGCCTGGACAGAATTGCTGTCCCTTCCGTCAGTTTCATTTGTATCGCTGTCTATTACAAAAAAATGCACCGGACCTTTTATAAAGTCATAGTATCTTTCATTTCCAGGTAAAATGAAATAGTTAAGATAAGGCAAAGCTCCGGGAGTTCCCCAATCATGATTACCGAGTGAAGGGAAAAACCTGTTGTAAGCTGCTCCGTTACCGTAAGACCCCTTGTAAGGAAAAATAAAATCGTGATAATACTGACCAATATTTTCATCAATAGTATATGAAGATCCGACATCGTAATTATTGTCACCTGTGGTAATAATAAAATCAGGATTGTGATTTTTTACAAGATTTGCAACAGCTTCTTCATCGGGACCCGCATTTCCGTAATCTCCTATTACGGCAAATTTTACAGAAGACTGTGATTTTAACTGATGGAATGTTAATGCAGTAAGAAGAACGAATGTTAATCCGGAAAACAATATTCTCATAAATTAGATTTGTGAAAAATAATAATTTACATTAGAAATAAAAACGCCAAGAATATAAACGTAAATGTTTATAAAACAGGACGTAATACCGGCACTCTGCAAGATGATTTTACTCATTCTTTAAAAAGCAGATTAAAAATCCGGATTTTGATATATAAGCATTGGTTATACTCCAGAATAACTTTCCTGCGGATTTATATATTATGCAATTGTTATAAATTTTTAATAAAGTTATTTTAAAGTTTAATTTTACTAAACGTATTGTATACTCATTTTAAAGAAATAAACGAACTGATCAGCCGCAGTGAAAAAATAATTCTCACCACACATGTTGTGCCCGACGGTGATGCTATAGGAAGTGTTATGGCATTTGCAGGCTATCTTAAGCAGAAGGGAAAAAATCCCGTAATTATAAATCATTCCGAAACTCCGGACAACCTTAAATTCCTTGATAAAAAAAACATCATAAGAGTATTTTCAAAAGACCGTTTAAAAAATGAAAAGCTTATAAGCGAAGCCGAAGTGATTTTTCTTCTCGATACAAATGAATATTCCAGGACAAAATCTATGGAAGAGTTTCTAATAAACTCACCTGCCCAGAAAGTCTGCATTGACCATCATATGGGTCTTAAGCCCAGACAGTTTAATTTTGTTATCACTAATACTGTTTATCCGGCAACCTGTCAGATTCTGTATGAATTTATAAAAGATGATGATGAAAAATATTTTACTAAAGAAGTTGCTTCAGCGCTTTATACTGGTATAATGACAGACACGGGATCATTCAGGCATCCGAGGACAAGTTCGGATGTTTTTATGGTATGTGCCGAACTGATAAACGACGGAGCTGATCCGGTAAAACTTTATGATGAGATTTTTGCCAATGTGACTAAAGAAAATCTTAAGCTGACAGCAAGATTTCTGGATGGACTTCAGTTTCATTCGGACAACAAAATAGTTACAGGAACCGTAACCAAGGAAGACTTCAGATCTACCGGACTGGATATTGATCATGTAGAAGGATTTACTTCATTGATTATGAACATAAAAGGAATAAAAATCGGAATAATTCTTGTTGAATTAAAAGACAATATCAAAATATCATTCAGATCCAAGGGAAATATTCCTGTAAATAAACTTGCAGCTGAATTTAACGGCGGCGGTCACAAAAATGCTGCAGGCGCTAATATAAAAGGATATTCGGTAAAAGAATTAAGGAAACTTATTCTCGAGAAATCGGAAAAGTATTTGGAAAATTAATTTAAACTTAAAATGGAAATTATATTTGAAAAAAAAATCGTGAATAAGATAAAAGCAGATGCATTTTTGTTTTTATGTTATGAGGATAAAAAGCTGTTTAATGATGAACTCAAACTGATTGAGAAACTTCTTGATTGCAGAATTTCAAATGTAGGTCTTGAGGATTTTTCGGGACAGAAAAATCAGACTGTCCTTATTTATACAGGCACAAGCAGAATTATTCTTTCCGGTCTCGGAATGAAAAACGATCTTACTCTCGAGCGCGTCAGAAAAGCAACTGCAAGAGGTATTAAGAAAACCCGTACTCTCAAAATAAATAAGATAGCGATCGAAATACTTCAGGATCAGACACTGGAAGGAGTTGAGATTGAAGATATTGCTAGAGCTCAGACAATCAGCTCTATACTTGCTCTGTATTCTTTCGATAAATATTACACAAAGAAAAACAGAAAAGAATCTTCCGGCGTAAAGGAAATCATGCTGTTTTCACAAAGCAATTCTCTTGCTAAGTATTCAAAGGAAATAGAAAAAGGAATTTACACAGGCTGTGTAATCGGTGAATCAACTAATTTTGCAAGGGATCTGGGAAATGAACCTTCAAATGTTATTTATCCTGAATCTCTCGCTCTTCTTGTTTCAAAAAGACAGAAAGAAAGAAAATATTCGGTCGAAATACTTGATAAAGCTAAACTTACCAGGCTAAAGATGGGAGGTGTGCTTGAAGTCGCACGCGGAAGCAGCAGGGAACCCCGTTTTCTTATTTTAAAATATAAAGGCGGCAGGAGTAACGACAAGCCTGTCGTGCTTGTCGGCAAAGGAGTGACATTCGACAGCGGCGGCATTTCAATCAAGCCTTCAGCGGGAATGGCAATGATGAAAGTAGATATGGGAGGAGGTGCAGCCGTAATCGGAGTTTTTGAAGCAATATCGCAGCTTGATCTGAAAATGAACGTGATTGGACTTATTCCGTGTGTTGAAAACATGCCGAGCGGTAATTCGTTTAAACCCGGTGACGTTATAAAAGCTTATAACGGAATGACTATAGAGGTTGACAACACCGACGCTGAAGGCAGACTCATTCTTGCCGATGCGCTTTCTTATGCTTCCAAATATAATCCTAAATATGTTATTGACATGGCGACATTAACAGGCGCTGCAGTTGTTGCAATAGGTAACGTTTCTTCTATAGTTATGGGTAATGATCAGAAGTTAATAGACAAAATTGTCAAAGCAGGAGAACAGACTTATGACAGAGCATGGCAGCTTCCTTTGTGGGATGAATACGATAAAATGATTGACTCTGAAATTGCCGATGTAAAAAATTCCGGTACATCAAGACAGGCAGGGACTATTCTGGGAGGAATGTTTTTGAAAAGATTTATAGGAAATTATCCGTGGGCTCATATTGATATTGCCGCTACTGCAATGCGTGACAGTGAATCGGATTATGATCCTAAAAATGCAACAGGCGCCGGGGTAAGACTGGTTACCCAGTTTCTGATAAATGAATCTAAATAAATTCCTTTAAGATAAATCCTTAATTAATGCAGTTGATTTCTGACTGCATTTTTTTTTACAATTGACAATCAGATACAGTATTCTGAATTCCTAAAATTTTTCGTTTCATGAAATTAAAATTAAAATTCAGTTTTTTTATTTTCCTGCTTATAGCTTCATCACTGAATATTCCGGACACTGCGGATGCGGAAGCTAACAAATCAGAAGAGAATAAGTTTGTTTTAGGCAATGAAAATCTGATTTTAAAAAATTCAGGTTATCTAGAAAATAAGAATATAGCGCTTGTTACAAATAAAAGCGGAGTAACTTCTGACGGAACTCTTTTTCTGGATGTTCTTAACAAAAAATTCTCCGTTAATAAAATTTTTACTCCTGAACACGGTCTCAGGACTGATGACAACAATGATGATTTTACTGACAGTGAAACGGGTATCCGCGTGATTTCATTATACGGAAATAAAAAAAAACCGTCGCAGATTGACCTGGAAGGTACTGATGTTATTGTTTATGATTTGCAGGATGCAGGAGCAAGGTTCTATACGTTTATCAATACTATGTATTATTGTATGGAATCGGCTGCTGAGAATAATAAAAAGTTTATAGTCTGCGACAGACCGGTTATACCATACGGTAACTATACCGACGGTTTCCTTCTTGACCAGGATATAACTTCCTTTGTAGGAATGATAAATGTTCCTGCTGCATACGGAATGACCTGCGGTGAACTTGCAGGGTATCTTAACAGTGAATACTTTGACGGCAAATGTAATCTTTTCGTTTCTGAGATGGATAATTATAACCATGAGACCGAATATCTTTCTCTGAATCTGCCCTGGATTAAACCGTCGCCGAATATGTATTATCCGTCATCTGCTGTCTGTTATCTGGGGACGTGTCTGTTTGAAGGCACAAATTTTTCCGAGGGAAGAGGAACAGAAAGACCGTTTGAATTTGTAGGCGCTCCTTACTGTGATGGAGAACTTCTGTCAAATGAGATGAAAAGTTACAATTTAAGCGGTGTAAGATTTGAGAGTATTTCCTTTACGCCGGAAACTGTTACGAGTCCTTCAAATCCGCCAAAATATGTTGGAGAATCATGCGGAGGAGTATTTATAAATGTTACAGATAAGAAGAGTTTTGAACCGTTGAAAGCTGCCGTTGCTTTGCTTATTTCCCTGAACAAATTGTTTCCGGAATTTGAATTTAAAAAGAATAATTTTATTGACAAGCTTGCCGGTACAAAAAATTTAAGGTTAATGATTGTAAACGGAAGAAGTCTTAATGAAATCACAGAGAGCTATGCCGGATCTCTTGAAGAATTCCGGATTAAAAGAAAAAAATATCTTTTATACAATTAAAATGCATAATTATTATGAAGCAAAGCGACATAAAATCAATGCCTGAATATTTTGACAGGTATATTAAATACGTTGAAGATATTGAGTTAACAGATGCACTTTCAAATTACGGTGTTAATCTTTTTCTTCCTTACATGAAAAAACTAGCTGAAACAGGAAATAAAACCTATGCGCCGGATAAGTGGACTGTAAAAAATATTTTACAGCACCTCATTGATTCTGAAAGAGTATTTTGTTACAGGGCATTGAGATTTGCACGAAATGACAAGACTGAACTTCCCGGCTATGATGAAAACAAATTTGCCGGTGAATCTATGGCAGATTCAAGGACTATTGAAGATTTTCTTCAGGAGATGGATTCAGTCAGGAAATCCTCAATTGACTTGTTCAGGAGTTTTAACGATAAAATGTTAATGCGCGACGGTATCTGCTTTAACAAAAATATATCCGTTCTTGCAACCGGATTTGTAATTGCCGGTCATACTTTCCATCATTTCAACTTCATAAATGAAAAATATCTGATATTGTAAAAAGGGAATAGCTTTTATTCTGTTTTCCTGTTCACAATCATTGCAGAAGCCTGAGCTTTAGGAAGCAGAACCATTTCCGCAATTACGAAATTATCATCCCTCGTTGCTGCAAAAATAATTGTCTCTGCAACATTATCAGGTGTTAAAGGCTTCATCCCTGCGTAAGCTGTTTTTGCCCTTTCCTTATTGCCTCTGTATCTTACAATGCTGAATTCAGTTTCTACAAGCCCGGGATCGATTGTAGTCACACGAATATTTGTATCCACCAGCTCCATCCTCATGCTCTTTGTAATGGCGTCGACTGCATGTTTTGTTGCGCAATAAACATTGCCCATAGGATAGACTTCCCTGCCTGCAACAGAACCTATATTGATAATGTGCCCGTAATTATTCTTCAGCATAAGAGGTATTATGCATTTTGAGACAAAGAGGAGACCCTTAACATTGGTGTCAATCATTTCCTCCCAGTCCAGCACACTTCCTTCATGCAGTTTACTCAATCCTCTTGCAAGTCCGGCATTATTTACCAGTATTGAAATGTTTTTGTTTTCTTCCGGCAAATTATCAACAGATTTTCTGACTTCATCATAATTTCTTACATCCAGTATTATCCAATCCGCATTTACTTTGTACTTACGCTTTAAATCAATGCAAATATCTTTCAGATGTGATTCTCTTCTGGCGGCAAGGATCAAATCTGCACCTGCTTCGGCAAATTTATAAGCACACGATTTCCCTATTCCGCTTGTTGCTCCGGTAATAAATATTTTTTTCCCTTTTAAACTTTCCATCTTATAATTCTTTTTATCTTTTTAAATACAATTGTTATAAATATTTTATTTTGATAATTATATAAACCTGTCAGCAAAATAAGATATAGAAATTATGATTTATAAGAAAACAAAAATAATCTGCACGATTGGACCTGCGGTTGGTACAACAGAAATGATATGCAGTCTGATCGACTCCGGCATGGATGCAGCGAGATTTAATTTTTCTCACGGGACACATGAACAGCACAAAAAGTATTTTGAATCGGTCAGGGAAGCAGGTTTAATTAAAAACAAAATAATTGCTGTTATTCAGGATCTGTCAGGTCCTAAGATAAGAGTCGGGAAGCTTTTAAACGGAAGCATATATCTTACCGAAAAAGAAAAAATAAAAATTACAGGAACTGATATTACGGGATCGGAAAAAATAATTTCGACTAATTATCCGGGATTAGTCAATGATGTCAGGCTTAATGAGCTAATACTTCTTGATGACGGAAACTTAAAATTCCGTGTTATAGAAAAAAATGAATCCGAAAATACAGTTCAGTGTGAAATCATTGCCGGAGGTATTCTTAAAGAAAATAAAGGAATTAATCTGCCTAATACAAAGCTGAACATTCCCTCTCTGACAGGCAAAGATATTCATGATCTGGAATTCGGATTAAAGAATGATGTTGATTTTGTCGCCATGAGCTTTGTCAGAACATCTGATGATATTAAGCATCTTCGAGAGGTAATATGCAATTTAGATGAACGGAAATCCGATATTCCGGTTATTGCTAAAATCGAAAGACCCGAAGCAGTTGAAAATATTGATTCTATTATAAAAGAAGCTGATATGATTATGGTTGCCAGAGGTGATATGGGGGTTGAAATATCTACGGAAGATGTGCCCTTGATTCAGAAGAGAATAATCAGAAAATGCAATGATGCAATCAAACCGGTTATTACTGCAACACAGATGCTTGAATCAATGATTGATAATCCTGTTCCTACCCGCGCTGAAGCTTCTGATATAGCAAATGCAATTCTTGACGGAACTGATTGCGTTATGCTTTCAGCAGAAACATCTACCGGCAGCTATCCGGTTCAGGCAGTTTCAACAATGAATAAGATAATTCTTAAAACAGAGACAATTAAGAAGACAACATTTTTCAAGGAAATGTTTGTTGAGGATTCACCCGAAAACACTTTGCATACTATATGTAATTCAGCGGTGGAAATTGCAACAAGAGTCAATGCAAAAGCTATAATCACACTTACTCATTCTGGAAAATCTCCTTTGCTGCTTTCAAATCACAGACCTGCTGCTCAGATTATTTCGGCAACATATGATTTCAATATAATAAAAAAGTGCAAACTTGTCTGGGGAGTCGAATCAATACTCATTAATAAAAGCAGTGATTTTCAGTCTACGGCATTATCCATTAAAGGTAAAATATTTGAAAACAGAATTCTTGAGGAAGGAGACAGAATCGTCATCATTGCTCCAATTCCGTTCACCGATTCAGAATCAGCAAATACAATTCAGGTTACTCAGATCTAATATAAGTTTATGGCAGACAGGAAAATATATGATGTATTGATAATCGGAGCCGGTCCTATAGGACTGGCATGCGGTATTGAAGCTTCACATAATTCACTTGATTATGTTATATTGGAAAAGGGTTGCCTTGTAAATTCTATTTTTAATTATCCTACAAACATGACTTTCTTCTCCACCTCGGAAAGAATTGAAGTCGGGAATGTTCCTTTTGTTTCACACGGCGACAAACCTTCCAGAAGAGAAGCTCTCGAGTATTACAGAAGAGTTAATTCTTTTTACAAACTAAATGTAAATACTTATGAGAAAGTGATAAGTGCCGAGAAGGAAAATAATTTGTTCAAAGTAACTTCAGACAGAAATAACATCTGTTTCACTGAAAGCATCATTGTTGCGACCGGTTATTATGATAATCCTAATTTGCTTGAAATTCCCGGAGAAAATCTTCTTAAAGTAAAGCATTATTTTGATGAGCCTCATCCCTATGCATACCATAAAACAGCTGTTATAGGAGCGGGTAATTCGGCTGTGGATGTTGCACTTGAACTTTTCCGTGTCGGAGCTGAAGTCTCAATGATAGTTAGGGAAAATGAAATAAAACCTTCTATCAAGTACTGGGTAAAACCGGATATTGAAAACAGAATTAAGGAAGGCAGCATAAAATCTTTTTTCAATTCCGAAGTCGTTGAAATACTTGAAAAAAGTATTTTAATCAGAACCGGCGAAGGTTTAGTATCACTTGAAAATGATTTCGTCTTTTCGATGACAGGCTATCATCCGGATTATAGTTTTCTGAAGAAACTTGGTATAAAAACTGACGATGATTCCAATCCTGTGTTTGATAAATCAACATTCGAATCGGATGTAAAAGGAATTTATCTTGCAGGCGTTGTCTGCGGTGGAAAAAATACAGACAGGTATTTTATTGAAAATTCAATTGAACATTCGAGAATTGTGATCAGGAATATTTCAGATAAGATTCAAAAAAACAGATCATAATCCTTTCATGTGATTCTGCCAGAGATGATCTGTATTTCTTTCAATAATTTATACCGGCGGCAAGCATGAATAATTACAGCGGGTGTTAGGATTCTTTGTCAATAGCTTCAAGTTTTCTGCTGAGATAATTAAGAGCCCACAAGTTAAATTCATCTTTTCTGTTAACAAGTTTCAGCAGATCGTCTGTATCAACTGCAAATACATTTGTATCCTGTAAAGCAACAGCGCTGTTGGAATGCTCCCTGTTAGTGAGCGCATCATAAAATCCTAAAATATCTCCCGAACCGGATACCGTAACGTTCTCTGTTTCAGAATTCAGATTGAGTTTGCAAAGGTTAACTTCACCGGAAAGTATAAAGTATATTTCTGTTACAGGAGAATTCTCACAATACAGTATTACGCCCTGCTGAAAAGTTATAAATTTTTTGTTGTCAAACTTATCAAGCAGAGTATTGAAATTAAAATCATTCAGAAATGAATTTGTATATTTTTCAAACATGACGTAAAGTAAAAAATTTTAATCGTATAAATTCGCAAGTTTTATTAAAGTATTATTATTTAATATCTTTATTTTCTTTCCGGAAAGATCAATCACTCCCTCTTTCCTAAGTTCGGAAAGCAGCCGAATTGTTGTCTCAGTTGCCGTTCCGACAATATTTGCAATTTCCTCGCGTGTTATTGTAATATTCAGCATAGATTCACCATCTTCGTAACCGTAATATTCCTTAAGCATCAGAATTACTTCTGCAAGCCTTTCTATTACAGGTTTCTGCGCAAGATTTGTTATTTTGCTTTCTGCATCCTTCAGTTCATTTGCCAGAAGTTTCATTACTGATTTAGTTATTTCTGAATTCGACTGCAGTAAATCAAAGAACACTTCCTTAGGAATCAGGCAGACTTTTGAATCCTCAATTACTGTAGCTGTTGCAGAATAACCTTCTCCGCTTATTAAAGCCCTGTATCCGAGTATATCACCGTCTTTGGCAAGCCTGATTATCTGCTCTTTTCCTTCAAATCCGCTCTGAGAAATTTTCACTTTCCCTTTGTTTATGCAAAACAATCCGAAAGGCTTGTTCCCTTCGGAAAATATCGTCTGACCTTTCTGATAATAATTACAGTGTTTCTGAATTGAAAGCGAATTGAGTTCGTCATCCGTAAGCTTGCAGAAAACAGATTCTACTCTCACCTGACATGACTCGCATGCAGGAGAATTAAATTTTTTTATCATAATAATACGGGAACTGAATTTAGTTGAACAAAAATAGTTCAATAAATTTTTAATAACAATTCAACTAATTTATATGATAAACTGTACGTAAAAGAACAATCTTAATACTTTAACACTAATGGCAGATCAATTCTTCGGTTTTCGTTCCTGTATCACTTATTTTAGGACTGATAAAAGGAATTCCGAGATTCAGACCTCTTGCAATAAACAGCAAAGCAAGTAAAACTGTAAAAGCAGGAATCATTTTCCGTATTCTGTCTTTCATTCCAGTCTTAAATAAATTACCAGCCAAAGAGAATCCCAGCATTAACGGAACTGTTCCAATACCGAATAATACCATGTAAATTGTTCCGCTTAGTGTATCACCCGTGAGTAATGCACCGGATAATCCGATATAAACAAACCCGCACGGAAGAAATCCGTTTAATACACCAGTTATAAGCATGGAAAATCCGGAATTTCTTTTGTGAAATCTGCCGAAAATTGTTTTAAATTTTATAAAAAAATTTTTTAAAAATATGTTACCTGAAAATAGTCCGTTAAACTTATAAGTAAAGATTACGGAAAACAGAATAGCAATCCCGGTTATGACAGATAAACTCTGCTGAAGACCGAACAGGAATATTCTGTTCCCGAGAAAGCCGAACAGAGTTCCGAGCAAAGCATAAGTAATAATCCGTCCCGCATTGTAAAGGATTCTTCCGCTTATAAACGATCTGCTGGATAATTTTCCGGGAGGCAGCGATAATACAATCGGACCGCACATTCCTATACAGTGAAAACTTCCGGCTAATCCGATAATAAACCCGCTTAAAAGCTCCATCAGTTTATGAATATTGTTTTTTCGGCAAAATACTTTTCATTGTTTTGCATAATATCAAATCTGATTTTCCACTGACCTTTGTCAAGATTATCCGATGCAACAGACTGAATCCCGTTGACGCCGGGATTTATCTCCACTTTAAAATCTTTTTTTGCATCCGATGGTCTGTAAAAAACAATCTCACCGGAGATTCTGCCTTTCAATTCAGAATCATTATAATTAATCAGTATTTCATTGCCATTCAGTACAGTTTCTATTTTATTGTTGATTTCAGCTGATTTCCTTAGTATGTCAATCTGATTCTGATACTTAATTTCCTTTTCATAATAATTTTCGCTTACAAGATCCACATTTTTTCCCATAGAAACAAAAACCATAAGCAGAATTCCCGCTGAAAAGAGTCCGTACATAACAATTACTTTTATACCCCAGCTTATTTTCATAATATTTTAAATCTAATTTTGAGGTCCGAGAAATGATGTGCTTATTACATCAGTTAATTTTCCGTCAGAATAAACTTCAATTTTCAACGGAGTATTGGTTAATTTAATTTTTTCTTTAGGCAGTGAAATCAGCAGAGTTCCTTCATGTATTTCGAGAGGTTTCAGATTAACTTCATGTTCTATAATTTTAATTTCACCTTCGACACCCTGAAGTTTGAAATCAAGCGGAACTTCATCAAATGTTTTATTTGAAACTTTGAGATTATACATATTGCTGACTTTATTATCAGGCTGATTCTGAAAAAGCATTCCCGGAGTGCGGAGTATATTAACATCAAAGTCTTTCCGGGAGACAAACAAATAAGTAACAAGTATCAGCAATACAGCAAGCACGCTGGAGTAACCTATAACTCTCGGAGTAATTTTAAATCCGGTTTTTGTCGCAATGCCTTCCATCGAATCATATCTGATAAGTCCTCTCGGTCTGCTGACTTTATCCATAATAGAATCACAGGCATCTATGCATGCAGTACAGTTTACACATTCAAGCTGGGTTCCGTTACGAATGTCAATTCCTGTAGGACATACATTTACACAAAGTTTACAGTCTATGCAGTCTCCGAGATTTTCATTTTTCTTGTTCTTTAATTTGCCTCGGGGCTCGCCTCTGATGTAGTCATATGCAATAACAACTGAATTCTTATCAAGCAAAACACTCTGCAGCCTGCCGTAAGGACAGACAAGAATACAGGCCTGTTCCCTGAACCAGGCAAAAACAAAGTAAAAGATACCCGTAAATGCAAGTATTGAAATAAATCCGGTCAGATGCTGAGATACAGGTTCATTAATTATTTTCCATAAATTGTCTATTCCGATAATCCACGCCAGAAAAATATTTGCAATTAAAAACGAAACAATAAAAAATATTAAATACTTTAAGCCCTTTTTTAATGTCTTACTTAAATTCCATTCCGAATTTGCAAGTGCAATCTGTCTTAGATAATCTCCTTCTATAATGTACTCAATTTTTCTGAAAACCATTTCCAGGAAAATTGTCTGGGGACAAACCCAGCCGCAGAAAATTCTTCCGAAGACAGCTGTGACAAGAAACAATGATACAAAAAGAGTTATCATTATAAGACCGAACAGATAAAAATCCTGCGGCACAAAGACTGTTCCGAAAATTATGAACTTTCTCTCAAGAATATTCAGCAGAAAATACGGATGCCCCTTAACTTTTATAAAAGGCATTGCAAATAAAAATCCTACCAGCAGAGTGCTGACAATGGTTCTTGCAATTGTAAATCTGCCATTGGGGCTTTTGGGATATATCCACTTTCTTCCGCCTTCTTTATTTACAATAGAAATAGTATCCCTGAATGTGACGTCTTCCGTTTCCTGTGCTGACATTTATATTCTATTTTGTTTTTGCCGAATCTGTTTTCACCGAGTCCTTAACATTTGAAGATTTAACGGTTGAATCTTTACCGGTTTTCAGAGAATCAGTTACTTCAGTAAAAAGATTTCCTTCAGGCGGTTTCCCGTTTGGCGGGTTTGTTCCCTGAAGACTTAAAACATAACTTGCGACTACCTGCATTTGCTTCGGATTGAACTGGTTTTGCCATGATATCATGCCTTTTACAGGCACTCCGTATTTAATGGTTTTAAAAACATTTTTAATTCCCCCGCCATGTATCCAGTACTGATCCGTAAGATTCGGACCGACTGTACCACCTGCAAATTCACCGTGACACGGAACGCAGTTTGCGAGAAAAATCTGCTTGCCTGAATTTAAGGATTCATTGTCGGTCAGCTGCTCAACCGAACTTTCATTGATAAAAGCTCCTGTTCGGATCATTTCATTTCTTTGTAATTCGGCTGCATAAACTTCGTCATTGTACTCCTGAAACGGGAGTCTTCCTGTTTTAAATATATGATAGTTAAACATATAAATAACGGCTATAACAATAGTTCCGTAAAAGAGAATGTTAAACCATGGCGGCACATTATTATCCAACTCCTGAATCCCGTCATAATCTTCGTCAATCAGAAGAGTATGCTCCTCTTCCAGAGGTTTCAGACCGGACAATTTATCCTTTATTGCATCAAGAACAGTTTTTGTCTGCACAGTTCCTGCAAGTGCAGCGGCAGTTTTCTGGGACTTTAACAAAGGGATAAAAATTGAATTAATAAGCAGAAGAAATACTACATAAAGAATAATGTAATATGTATTCATATTCATTTCATTCTGAACAGGTTCTGCTGTCTGGCTGTATACAATTCCAGAGTATATTAATATAACTGCTAAAGCCGTAAAGAATTTAAAAGTTTTTATAAGTTTTGAATTCATTTTTTTTGTTTGAATAACTTTTCAGTTTTAAAATTATTTGTTTTCTAAAGGAAGCTTTTCCATTTTACTGATATATTCCTTATCAGCTTTGAAAAACCAGATTATCATTATAACAAAGAAGACAAAAAATACTATCAGAGAGAATATCGGATAGAACTCAATTCCTTCTGCAAATTCAAAAATTTCCTTAAACATTTTAATTGAATAAATTTATTTTAAAATAATGTTTTCAACTTTTATATCTGTACCCATTCTCTGCAAATATGCAATCAGAGCAATTATCTCCTTATTGCTGTCTATCCTGATATCGTTTTTAGCCAGATCCAGCCTGATTTCATCTGCCTGTTTCATAAGTTCGGTATTTGATAATTTTTCATATCCCGGTTCATAAGGTACACCGATTTTTCTCATGGCTGTAATTTTATCCTCAGTGGTTGTAACATCTAAGTTCTGCACATATAACCAGTCATAAGCCGGCATTATTGATCCTGGTGAAATAGCTCTCGGATCTGCCATGTGATAAAAATGCCAGAGATTTGGATACTTCTTCCCTATTCTCTGCAGATCCGGTCCCGTTCTTTTTGATCCCCATAAAAAAGGATGATCGTAAACGAACTCCCCTGCTTTTGAATATTCTCCGTATCGTTCTGTTTCAGATCTGAAAGGTCTTATCATCTGTGAGTGACAATTATTGCATCCTTCTCTTATGTAAATATCCCTGCCCTGCAGTTCAAGCGGAGTATAAGGCTTTACACTTGATATAGTCGGAACGTTGGATTTAATAAGAAAAGTCGGAATCATCTGCACAAGTCCTCCGATAAGTATAACGACAGTTGTAAGCAGAGCGAACTTTCCCGGACGTGTTTCAAGCCATTTATGTCTGTATTTTGATTTCTCGACATAATCTTTTACAAGAGGCATTGCTTCAGTCTCTTCATTCTCAATAAGTTTACCTTGCTTTGCAGTTTTAATCAGATTATAAACCATCACAATAACACCGGTGAAATAAAGTGTTCCGCCGATTGCTCTTGTCACATACATAGGAATAATTTTTACAACTGTTTCCAGAAAATTCGGATACTGAAGAATTCCTTCAGGGGTAAACTGTTTCCACATCAGAGACTGTGTTATTCCTCCCCAGTACAGCGGAACAGCATAAAAAACAATTCCCAGTGTGCCTATCCAGAAATGGAAATTTGCCAGCTTGTTCGAAAACAGATTAGTATTATAAATTCGCGGAATAAGCCAGTACAAAATTCCGAATGTGAGAAATCCGTTCCAACCAAGCGCTCCTACATGAACATGCGCTACTATCCAGTCAGTAAAATGAGCTATTGCATTTACGTTTTTCAGTGACAGCATCGGACCTTCAAAAGTTGACATTCCGTAGGCAGTCACTGCTACTACCATGAACTTCAAAACCGGACTTTCCCTGACTTTATCCCAAGCACCGCGCAAAGTAAGTAATCCGTTAATCATACCTCCCCATGAAGGAGCTATTAGCATTATAGAAAAAACTGTTCCGAGTGATTGCGCCCAGTCAGGAAGAGCAGTATACAATAAATGATGAGGACCCGCCCAAATATAAATAAAAATCAGCGACCAGAAATGAAGTATTGATAATCTGTAAGAATAAATCGGACGGTTTGCAGCCTTAGGCAGAAAGTAATACATCAGTCCCAGA
The DNA here is from genome assembly GCA_016788375.1 of Ignavibacteria bacterium. Classification (GTDB taxonomy): domain Bacteria; phylum Bacteroidota; class Ignavibacteria; order Tepidaquicellales; family Tepidaquicellaceae; genus JAEUSI01. The sequence continues at coordinate 16,274 of JAEUSI010000034.1, forward strand.
TATGGCGTTGTCAGAAAAAAAGCAACTGCATTGTGTCCGTACCACCACTGAACCAGCGCATCCTGAACTCCTGCATAAACAGAATAACTTTTTGTAAGCGTTACGGGAATTTCAATCGAATTAACTATATGAAGCACGGCTATAGTAACGACTGAAGCAATATAAAACCATACAGCGACATACATATGCTTTTCCCTTCGCTTAAAGATTGTTCCGAACATGTTAATCGCAAATATTACCCAGACAAGCGTTATCAGAATATCAATCGGCCATTCCAGTTCGGCATATTCCTTGCTTGTAGTAATGCCGAGAGGAAGGGTTAATGCAGCAAGAACAATTATAAGCTGCCATCCCCAGAAATGGAGCTTGCTGAGAAGATCGCTGAACATCCTGGCCTTGCAGACCCGTTGTAGCGAATAATAAACTCCCATAAATATTGCATTTCCGACAAATGCAAAAATCACGGCATTAGTATGCAGAGGTCTGATCCTGCCGAAAGTAGTATACTGATTTGCAAAATTCATTAACGGCGCAAAAAGCTGCGTCGCAACAATCAGACCTACAAGCATTCCGACGACTCCCCACAATACTGTGGCTACTGCAAAATTCCGCACGATTTTATTGTCGTAGCTGAATTTTTCCATTTCCATAAAATGAAGTCTCCTTTTATATTATTTTAATTTCCTTTAAACATTTTTTTATTCTGTCAAAAGCAATTGTGATGTCATTGTCCAGTCCTATAGAAAATCTTATAAGTCCTTCGCTTAATCCCATTCGCTTCTGTTCCTCTTCCGGAATTTCGGAAGAAGTACTGTGTCCGGGTGAACTGAAAAGAGTCTTAAAATAACCTAAACTTACAGCAAGATATCCGACTTTTTCTTCCTGCATTCTTGTCATAAGTTTTGAAGCATTTGCATATGTCCCGGCATCAATTGCAAGCATTCCCCCGTATCCGAATCCCGCATTCATAATTTGATTTATCAGTGCATGGTCTCTGGCAGATTTAAGCCCGGGATAAAAAACTTTTAAACCCATCTTTTCAAATTCTTCTGCAAGAAACAATGCATTCTCACTGTGCTTTTTTATTCTAATATGAAGACTGTGCAGATTTTTCAATATGCTTGCTGCTCGGTAACTATCCAGTACAGGACCAAGTAACATTGTCGCACCAGAGTTTATATCCGTCAGCGAACATATAAAATCATGACTCGAACATATGCATCCTGCGACACAATCACTTGTCCCGTTTATGAACTTTGTCAAACTGTGAATCACGATATCTGCACCGAGTCTTGCCGGAGAAATAATCATCGGGCTGAATGTATTGTCAACAATTAATTTTATATTTCCTGATTTTGCAATTTTGCTGATTGAAGGTATATCGGTGATCTGCAGCAACGGATTGCTTACAGATTCGGTATAAATTACTCTTGTTCTTGATGTTACTGCATTTTCTATCTGTTCAAGATTTTTTATGTCAACAAACTTTACCTTAATTCCGAATTTCGGAAGAAAATTTTTAAAAAACGCATACGTGCCGCCGTAAATTGTCCGCTCTGAAATAATTTCATCTCCGGATGAGCAGATATTAAGAATTGTCGAACTTATTGCACCCATTCCGGATGCCGTAACCTGTGCAGACTCTGTGTCCTCAAGCCTTGCAAGAGCATTTGACAGATATTTATTTATCGGATTCCAGTGTCTTGAATAAAGAAAGCATCCTTCAATTTCATGATCAAATAATTCATCCATTCTTTCCGGAGATATAAAAGTAAATGTAGAAGAATCTGTCACCGAAGGATTTACATCTCCGAATTCTCCGAAAACCAGATAATCGTGTATGCTTGTACTCGGATCAAATTTTTTCATTTCAGCTGATTAATTTTATTCTACTCTTTTTCGGATTCCTTTGCATCGTCAAAAAGTATTCTCACAGACGGTGTGTATTTATCGTCGTACTGACCGCTTTTAACTGACCAAATAAAAGCGATTAAAAAACTTACCGCTACCAGAAGGCTTGCCGCTATCAGAACTACAATTGCTGTCAAATCAGATTTCTCCTCTTTGCAAAAAAATTTGTCATGCCTGTGACAAACAGTATAATAGATATCGAATTAAACGGCATCAGTATGGCAGCTATTAACGGAGAAAATGTTCCCTGTGCCGCCAGATACAGGCCGATTATGTTGTATATGAAAGAAATTAAGAAACTTACTTTTATTATTTTCATCGTTGTCAGTGAAAATCCAATAAATTCAGATATTCTTTGAAAAGATGCAGCATCAGCAATCGCATCACATGCAGGCGAGAAATTCATTACGTCCTCCGAAACGGAAATTCCCGTATCACTCTGTTTTAAAGCACCTGCATCGTTTAGTCCGTCGCCGATCATCAGAACATTTTTACCCTTCGACTGAAGATTCTTAATGAAATAAAGTTTGTCAGAAGGAGTCTGGGCGAAATTGAGATTTTCACTTCTGAAATATCTTAGAAGGTTATGTTTCTCTGAATCATTGTCTCCAGAAATAAGAGAAAGATCATATTTTTCGGAAAGACTGCCGATTAATTTTTCAAGCCCTTCCCTGTAATTGTTGTTAAATGTAAAAAATCCTTTCACGCTGTCATTAATAGCAAGAAACACATTTGTAGAAAATGCCGGAGCATTGATTTCATTTCTTGTTTCGCAGAAATTGCTTTTTAATCCTTCAAGCACAAATCTGATTGTACCGAGTTTAATTCTTTTACCGTTAATTTTGCATGAGATTCCTTCACTGAGCGATTCACTGAAATCATTAACTTCATATATTTCATTTATTCTCAGCGAATCATATATCAGCCTGCTTAAAGGGTGAGATGAATTTCTTACAAGCGATTTTACCATTGCCTGTTCGCAAATATTCAGATCACTCCCGGTAAATTTAACATTGATATCTTTTGTGTTTGTAATGGTGCCTGTTTTGTCAAATACTATTGTGTTAATCTTTGACAGACTTTCTATTACATATGAATTTTTCAGATAAAATTTATTTTTTCCCAGAATTCTCATTGCATTTCCCAGTGCAAACGGTGCTGTTAATGCCAGCGCGCACGGACAGGCTATGATCAGTACCGTCGTGAATGCATTCAAAGCAAGATTGATATCTGTTCTCAGCCAGTATAATGCAGATGCAAATGCTATTACAAGAATTATTACGGTGAAATATCTGCTGACTTTGTTTGTAAGATTTTGAACTTCGGAATGGGACTTGCCGAATGCTTTATCATTCCAAAGCTGAGTAAGATAACTCTGTGATACTTTCCTGACTGCTTCAAGTTCTATAGCGCTTCCCATATGCTTTCCGCCTGCATAAATTATCTCGCCTAAAACTTTCTGCTCCGGAATTGATTCTCCGGTTACAAAGCTGTAATCAATATTTCCGTTTCCGTTGAAAAGGATTGAGTCAACAGGGACTATCTCATTATTTCTGATAATCAATCTGTCACCTATATTTATTTTTGAAACAGGTATGCTTTTCAATATACAGTCTTTTTTAACTGTTACTGATAATGGGAAATAAGATTTGTAATCTCTCTCAAAATTTAGTGTCTCGTATGTTTTGCTCTGAAACAATTTACCTAGAAGCAGCAGAAATACAAGTCCGGCAAGAGAATCTACAAAACCCGCATTTCCGAAAAAGATAATTTCGTAAAGACTTCTTACAAATAAGGATAAAAGACCAAGTGAAATCGGAAAATCTATGTTTATCATTTTATTTTTTATACCGTTCCATGCCGAAGAAAAATAATCCGATGCGGAATAAAAAAATACAGGGAGCGAGAATAGAATATTAAGATAATTGAATAAAAGTTTAAGATTTCCGTCGGTAACGGAATCCAGACCCAGATATTCGGGAAAACTTAAAAGCATTATGTTTCCAAGACAAAATCCGGCTGTTCCGATTTTCAGAAGAAGTTTTGAGTTCGATCTGAACAGAGATTTCTTTACCGGATCATTGTTTTCCAGGTTAAGCTGAGGTTCATATCCGACAGAAGTAAGCAAAATAACAACTTCCTTCAGCGATGATTTTGAATTGTCGAAAATGATGCTGACTGTTTTTCTTAGAAAGTCAACTTTAGAACTTAGAACAGCATCATTGATTTTATAAAGCTTTTCAAGAAGCCAAATGCAGGAAGTACAGTGAATTACTGGAATTACAAAAGTTACTTTGGATATATTTTTATCCCTGAATTCAATAATCCTGTTCTGAATTTCAATGTCGTCAAGAAAGTCAAACCTGTGCATAGAAATATCACTGCCGGTTTTAAAACCCGGTTTTTCGTCAAGATTATAATAATTGCATAAATCATTTCCGTTCAGAATTTCATACACAGCTTTACATCCGGCACAGCAGAAATTTTTTTCTCCGGAGGAAATTCTGTCACTTCTGCATAAGTCACCACAGTGATAACATTTTGTATCCGAAATTTCTTTTACTTTGAACATACTAATTTTAAAACAAAAATACAGAAATTCATTCAATGCTACAAATGATTTGTATCAAATAGATGTATGACATTTGTCATACTTTCAAGGAAATTCTCTTTATTGTAATTCTAAAATCTATAAAAATATTCTCAATTATTTGCATAAAAATATTCCGTGTTTTTCACAGATAATCCTGAATTATTATTTTTCATATTAAAAGTAAAATGATTTTTTTATTAAACATGGACTTGAAAATAAATTTTAAATTAATTAGTTTAGCACTCTACATGAAAGAGTGCTAATATTGAATAAATTTTATAAAACTATAAATAAATCAGAAATGAAAGGAAAATTAAAATGAAAATTAAACCTTTAAGTGACAGGATTATTGTAAAACCTGCAGAAGCAGAGGAAAAAACTGCATCAGGACTGATAATTCCTGATACAGCAAAAGAAAAACCAATGAAAGGTGAAATAATCGCAGTAGGACCAGGAAAAACTACAGATGACGGAAAATCCATAAAAATGGAATTGAAAGTCGGAGATAAAGTTTTATACGGAAAATACTCCGGAACTGAAGTAACAGTTGACGGTGAAGAATATCTGATAATGAGAGAATCAGATGTTTATGCTATAATCTGATCAGTAAAACAATGAAAAACTGCTGAAAACAGAGTTTTATGAAAAAAATTTAAAATTAAAATTAAACAGGAGAAATATAAAAATGGCATCAAAAATAATAACCTTTAACTCCGAAGCAAGAGCTGCTTTAAAAAGAGGCGTGGATACATTAGCTAATGCAGTTAAAGTAACACTCGGACCAAAAGGAAGAAACGTAGTAATCGATAAAAAATTCGGTGCTCCTACAGTTACAAAAGACGGAGTAACGGTTGCAAAAGAAGTAGAAATCGAAGACCCTATTGAAAATATGGGTGCACAGATGGTGAAAGAAGTAGCTTCGAAAACTTCAGATGTTGCAGGGGACGGTACGACTACAGCAACAGTCCTTGCGCAGGCAATTTACAGAGAAGGGTTAAAGCATGTTACAAGCGGCGCAAATCCTATGGATTTAAAAAGAGGAATAGATAAAGCTGTAGAAGAGCTTGTAAAAGGTCTTAAAGATCTTTCATCCCCTATCAAAGTAAATGAGGAAATTGCACAGGTAGGTTCAATTTCCGCAAATAACGACAAGTATATCGGCGATCTTATTGCTCAGGCAATGGATAAAGTCGGCAAAGACGGAGTCATAACTGTTGAAGAAGCAAAAGGAACCGAAACAACTGTTGATGTAGTAGAAGGTATGCAGTTTGACAGAGGGTATCTTTCACCTTATTTTGTAACTAATGCAGAATCAATGGAAGCCGAACTTGAAGATCCATACATTCTGATTCATGACAAAAAAATCTCAACAATGAAAGATCTGCTTCCGATTCTTGAAAAATCTGCACAATCAGGTAGAAGCATGCTCATTATTGCAGAAGATATTGAAGGTGAAGCTCTTGCAACTCTGGTTGTAAACAAATTAAGAGGAACTCTCAAAATCTGCGCAGTTAAAGCTCCGGGATTCGGAGACAGAAGAAAAGCAATGCTTGAAGATATTGCAGTTCTGACAAAGGGAACAGTAATTTCTGAAGAGCAGGGATTCAAGCTTGAGAATGCTACAGTTTCTTATCTCGGAACAGCCAAGAGAGTTGTAGTTGATAAAGACAATACTACAATAGTTGAAGGAGCAGGAAAAGCTGATGATATTAAAAAGAAAGTAAACGAAATAAAGGCTCAGATTGACAAGACAACATCTGATTACGATAAGGAAAAACTTCAGGAAAGACTTGCAAAACTTTCAGGCGGAGTGGCTGTTCTTAAAATCGGTGCATCAACCGAAATTGAAATGAAAGAAAAGAAAGCAAGAGTTGAAGATGCACTTCATGCAACAAGAGCTGCTGTTGAAGAAGGAATTGTTCCGGGCGGCGGAGTTGCCCTGCTCAGAGTCAGTTCAAAGCTTGACAAATTAAAAGATGACAATCACGACATTCAGACCGGTATTTCTATAATTAAAAAAGCAATAGAAGAGCCGATCAGACAAATAGTTGAAAACTCAGGTCTGGAAGGATCTGTCGTCATCAACAAAGTAAAAGAAGGTAAAGGAAATTACGGATTCAATGCTGCTACCGAAGTATATGAAGATCTTGTAAAGGCAGGCGTAATTGATCCAACAAAAGTTACAAGAGTTGCGCTTGAAAATGCAGCTTCTGTAGCCGGACTTCTGTTAATGACTGAAGCGACAATTGTTGAAAAACCGGAAAAAGAAAAAATGCCTATGATGCCTCCTGGCGGTATGGGCGGCGGTATGGGTGATATGTATTAATTAGGAAATCGAATTTAATTCGGATGTAAACAAAATTAACTCCCGGAAAATCTTCCGGGAGTTTTTTTTTATTCACTTCTGAATTTCCAAGGCATACTCAAATTATTTTTGTTAACAGAACCCGTAAATACTCATTTGAATTAATTCTTATCCCTGAAATTATTCAATTAATGAAAAAAGATAAATTTGTAATTTAATTTGAGTAAATTTTATTTGTATATTATAAAAATTTAACCTGTATATTCGAAATATCTTAATTTATGATAAAATTTTATTTGTTTACTGCAGTTATTGTTTTTGCACTGACAATAACAATTAACGGCTGCAGCAGTCAGCCTTAATACCCTTCAATTAACTATTCTTCTGCAAAAAGCTATGATTACGGACAGGTAGTCTGGAGAGATTTGGTCTCACCTGAGCCGGAGACCTCGGCAAAGTTCTATAAAAATGTATTCGGCTGGACTTCAAAACAGACCGGAACTGAGGAAGAGCCATACTGGCTGTTCAGTTTAAACGGTAAACCTGTTGCAGGAATGTATCGGATGAGGGAAAACAATAAACTTGCAGGCGGGGAATGGCTCTCCTATTTTTCCGTGAATTCTCCCGGAGATTTAATAAGTAAATTGAAGTCAAACGGCGGAAATCTCGTCATTAAACAAACTGATATTCCGGGAAGAGGAAAAGTTGCTCTGCTGTCTGATCCGCAAGGAGCATATTTTGCCCTGATTAAGTCTTCCAATGGAGATCCTGAGATTAACAGAACAACAGAATTTAGTTTTCTCTGGAGTGAACTATGGTCAAACGACATGGCAAAATCTGAGGATTTTTACAAAACGGTTTTCAATTCACAGATAAAAAATCAAAAAGATGACGAGAGAGATTATACCGTAATTATCAGCGACAGTAAACCGGCTTTCGGAATTATAAAAAATCCTGTAGAAAACGTAAGATCTCACTTTATTCAATATATACTTGTCAATGATGTAAAAGGAATTGAGAAAAAAGCAAAAGATGCAGGAGCAAAAATCATAATTCCGGCAGATTCCTCAATAAGAAACGGAACTGTTTCTGTTTTTGCAGATCCCACAGGAGCACCTGTTGCTATACAAAAATGGCCTGTTGAATAAAAATATTATAATTATAAAAGTATTATGAAAAAAATATTACTCGGTTTTCTGATTTTATTTGTTGTAACGACATTCTTCTCATGTGCCAATACTCAGGTAAGTACGGGAATTGGATTTGGCGTATCTTCCGGACCATACGGATATGGCAGCCACTGGGGTTATCCGAGCGTAAATGTCGGGGTTTATGGAGGCGGTTACAGAAGATTCGGATATTAAGTTTTTAAAATACAAACTTCACTCTCAAATATGAATTGTTTCCTGTAAAATTATGGAAATATTTAAGCAATCTTCCTATATATGGTTTTTCTGAAGCAATCTTAAATATTTGAAATTTGATTTTTATTAAAATTTCTGCAATTATCCGTCGAATTAAGATGAATTCTTTTCAATTCGTATATTTTTCCTCAATTTTTACCTGATTTAAAATAAAAAATTCTTCTCTTCCATTGTTTGCCTGAAATTTTTTATTCTAAAATCAGGAATATTTGCAGAATTTAAGTAAAAACAGGCTCTTTTTAATCAAAAACATAGCAAGGGAAAAATACATAGATTTATTTTAATATACTTTCTGCTGATATTTTAAGTGAAAGAATATTAAAAACATGACATATTATCATCAGCAAACAAAATTTACCTGCGGACCTGCATCAATAAGAAACTGCCTGCTGTCTTTAGGATTTATCTGCTCAGAAAAACGAATCAGAAATTTTACAGGCACTGACAGAGAAAACGGTACAGATGAAAAAAAGATTTTCAGAGCACTCAGGAGACTGGGCTTTAATTATAAAGAATTTTTCAATAAAAGCGAACAGGCATTCAGGCAAAGAGTTATTTATAATCTTAAAAAAGGAAATAAGATGATTATACTTACTGATCATGAAGACCACTGGATCAGTATTGTTGACTATTCTAACAGAAAACTTCAGGTGATTGATCCGGAAAGAAAGAAGATTAAAACAGAACTCACTCCTAAAGAGTTAAGCAAATGGTGTTTGAATTTCAACAAGAATTCTAAAACAACATATTATTACGGAATAATTATTTACAAACCTGTTAAAACTGAATCTGTAAATTGAAAAAAGCGGCAGCATTTTTGTTTTCTTTTATTTTATTGATTTCTGGATGTGAGAAACCTGACAGACTCAATAATGAAGCCAATAATCAATTAAAAAAGAATATAAATTCCTTGGCAAGTCCGAATGACACAAATAAGATTAAAACAAATATATTTAAAGGAATTTTTTCAAATCTAAATAAAACAAAAACTCTAGCCGGATGTGAAAATGACAAAAAAGTACTCATAGCTGACGGCAGCGAAACAGCAGAAATTGAAAGAATATTTGATGAACAAACAGAAAAAAATGCCGGAAAAGGTATCTACATTGAAGCAGAAGGATTTACATCATCACAGTCCGGGATTAACGGAAAAGGAACAGATTCAGTTCTTATAATCACTAGAGTTATAAAATATGAGAAACAATCTGAATGTAAATAAAACCCGGATTATATAACCCGGGCTTTAAGTAAATTGAAAGTTACAAAGAATTTTAGGGATTTATCGTATGAACTCCCAAACTTAGATTATTTTCTACAAAGCTTATATCTGTGACATCCGTTACACCGTCATTGTTTACATCAGAGGCAAGATATCCCGTAGCTACATTTTCCGCAAAATTTTCTACATGACTCAAATCAGAACCGTCGAGAGTTCCGTCAAGATTTACATCACCTGAATACAAATACGAGACGGAGTTTATAGTTTTCATGTTATTTCCAAAAGCCATAGACGGATTCAAACTGAAATCATAACTCAGCGCAAAAGAATTAAACACTTCCCCTTCCTGTTTACTCCATGTTTTAATGGAATTTCTGTGACTAATAATCAGATAATATCTGCTCACATTATCAGGCAAACTGAATTTAACATTAATATTTCCGTCAGACGGCAGAATTATTTTTCTGGATTCAATTGCTGTTACCGGATTCTGAATATCTGATATTGCAACCGTGACAGTATCTGTTCTCGGCGTTACTGCCTCAAGCAAAACTTTCAGATTCAGATCCGAACATTTGGAATAAAGTTTATTTGATGCAGGTCCGATTTGCAGCGCAAGTGAAGAGCTGAATATTGGTCCGCCGGTAGTTACATTAGTATTATCCCTGTATCTGTAAGTTAAAGAATTAGTTCCCGATATATTTTTCATCCCAATAAGATGTGCGGGAAGTGTATTGCAGTAATATTTATTTAAAAATTCCGATCCCGTTTTATTTTCATCATACTGAACAACAATATTGGAATTTGTCTGAGAAGAATTTACAAGCTCAAGACTTACCTGAAAGCTAACATAATCCTGGCTTCCTCCGTTTTTGAGCGGAGCTTTATCATATGTAATAATTAGCTGGTTTTGTGTGACTTTATAGCTTAACCTTTTCTGTGAAACTGCTGCATTTTGAAAATCAATATCGAGCCATAACGGCGCAAGTGCAGGAACAGGCTGAATCATCAGCGAATAAACCTGAGCCGGATCGTTTGAAGTAAGTATGTTGTTTCTCTTAAATCCGATTATTCCGTTCGTTGTAATAAATACAGAGTCATATTCAAGATTATAAAATTTAATCCGTTTTCCCTGAGAGAATATATTTCCCAAACTGAAATAACCGTTATCTGTATTTCCGGTAAACGGTATTGCCGTGTTAAGCGAACTGTTTAATATCAGATTAACTGAACTAGAAGTATCCCTCCAGCAGAATTCAGGATGAGAAGGAGCATTTGAAGCGCAGGAAGATGAATTTGCAAAATAATAATATCCGTTCTGCGATGCACCTCCTCCGTAATTTGAAGGAAAAAGTGTGAATGTCGAATTCAGCGTATCGTTCAGCGGATTCGAGTCACCTGCAAGCGATGTAAATATTTTCACATTATAGGTGCCCGGTATATTAATATTATTAAGACTGTCAAAATATATTGTCTTGGATAATCCTCCGAAAAGAGTATCTGATTTTACGGAAGTGTATGATACAGGTCCGGTAATTTTGTATGTGATATTGAACGGAGTTGTGATTGACTCTGTACCGTAATTTCTTATAACCGCTCTCGGTATTAGTTTGGCAAGCGTGCAGTTTCCCCATAAGCCTTTAGGAAAAACATTGTCTGTGACTCCGACTTCACTCGGAACCGGATTCCCTACTTTAATATCATCCAGTCTGACATTTTCACCGTCTAGGTTAATATGCTGGAATGCAATCCATACTGTCTGACCTGCATAAGAATTCAGACTTATTGCATATCTTGAATAAGACACTGCCGAAGGATAATTATAACCTTCTCTTAGATTCAGCAGTACAGTATTCATACTCGAAATATTTGAATCTATGTTGGATATCCTTACATTAAAAGTGTCTTTGTATACATTGAAAAAAGTCTGCCTGAAATAAAACACAAGAGAATCACCGGCAGCCGGCTTGAATCTCTTTGTAATAAGATAATTCTTTGATAACGAAGAACAGAAATTCGAAACTGCACAACCTGTTCCGATATTTGTTTTCAGATTATTCTGTCCCCATTCACCAGAAACATCAGAGCTGTTGAACACACTCCACCCTTCCGGCGGAAAAACGCTTCCTTCAAATCCTTCATTTATTTTGATCTGAGAAAGAACACTGTCAGTATTTATTGCTGTTAAAAAAACGGCAATAACAGATAGCTTGAAAAATATTTTCATAAAATTTTCCAGTTAATTTAAAAATCTGTATTTATGTATTCGGGGTTAAAAATAGATTTTTACTTTGGGGGGATTGAATCTTTTAATCCGTAATCAACTATTGTTTAAATTCAGTTTTTAAAGATGATTTTAATTCAAAACAAGATAATGGTAATTATACGTCTGCTTTTAAAGATGATTTAAATTTAGTAGAAGAAAAAGAAATTATTGAAAAAGCAAGTGAAGTTAAAATGGCTAATGAAAGCAT
>JAEUSI010000035.1 GCA_016788375.1 Ignavibacteria bacterium
GTGATTTTAAATTTGCTTTTATTATTTTACAAAAACCTTTAAACCTTTGAATAAAAAGATTTTTTATATATTGCTTTTTTCTTTGCTGATCCGTCTTTACAATATTACATTTCCAGTTGCCGGCTGGCATGCATGGAGACAGGCAGATACAGCCTCAATTGCACGGAATTTCTTTACTGAAGAATCAGATATTTTTTATCCCCGGATAGACTGGCGGGGAGATACGGAAGGTTATGCCGAGACTGAATTTCAGATTTATCCATTCATTGTTTCCGGATTGTATAATCTATTCGGCGTAAACGAATTCTTCGGCAGACTGATATCGGTTTTTTTTTCTGTGCTGACTGTTTTCGGCATTTATTTGTTAGTCAGGAAAACAATCGATGAACGGACTGCACTGTGGTCAGCATTTATTTATTCCGTACTACCTCTGAATATTTTTTTCGGAAGAGCTTTTATGCCCGAACCTGCCATGCTGATGTGTTCTGTTTACGGAATTTATTTCTTTGTTAAATGGACAGAAAACGACAGCAGACGTGATTTCATCCTTTCCGCGTTTTTTATAGCAATGGCTGCTCTCATAAAATTGCCCGCACTTTATCTCGGTCTGCCGCTTGCATATCTGTGTTACAAAAAATACGGCCGGACGTTTCTGAAAACTCCAGTGATATGGATTTATGTTTTATTGGTTTTCATACCGGTTGCTGCCTGGTATTATCATGCCCATCAGTTGTATCTCCGTACGGGTCTTACATTCAGCATCTGGGATGCTGGGAAAGACAAATGGGGAATGACCGAACCGCTGTTTACACTCAAGTTCTACAATGATATTTTCTTTAAAAGCATTGCCGAAAGACATCTAACTTATCCTGCTTTTATTGTTTTCATTTGGGGTATGCTGATAAAAAGGAAGCAATATCTTGAACACTTGTTCGACTGGTGGCTTGCCGGAATAATAGTTTTTATTCTCATTGCCCCGCAGGCTCATCTTGCACAGGAATATTATCAGCTTCCGTTTAACATTTCCGCTTCGGTTTTTATTGCTAAAGTTTTTTCGAAATATATAAAATCAGACGAATTAAGAGACTCATTCAAAAAAAATACACTTGCCGTAACCGTTTTATCAGTCTGTCTTTCCGGAATTATTGTACTGAGTTTTTTAAGAGTCCGGAATTTTATGAAAAGCGAAGATTTAAATGCCCCGGTTTTTAAAATTGCGGCTGTAGTTGATTCCGTTTCCGGACCAGGTGACAAATTCATTACCGTAACCGAAGGTAATCCTGCCATGCTGTATATAATTAAAAGAAAAGGATGGGTTTCTTTTCCTGATGACAACAATGATGTTTTTATTTCGGCAAAAAAATCCGGAGGCGCAAAGTTTATAACAGGCGAAAAGAGTATAATTAAAACAGATGCTCAGAGAAATTCTTTTGAATCTTTAAAACGAAAAAATGAAGTTATCACGGACAATGACGAATATTTTTTAATAAAGTTAAAGTAAATTATTACTTAGCATTCTGTTTACCTGCTTAATAAAATTTCAACAAGATAATTCCGGTTTATTCCGGCATAAAATAAAACAGAATGGCAATAATCAGATAAATGACAATAAGCTGAAAACCCTTGTACCAGTTTGATTTTCCGTCTGTGGAAACCATAATTCCCATCAGAACAGCAAGGAACAGAGCTCCCAGTTCGACTTTGCCGAATGACAGATTCATAGGACCCGGACCGATAAAATAACTTAACAGCACTGTCAGCGGTGCTAAGAACAAAGCAATCTGAATGCAGCTTCCGAGCGCAATTCCCAATGTTAAGTCCATTTTGTTCTTTGAAGCCATTGCAATTGCTGATAGGCTCTCAGCTGCTCCGCCGACAATTGCAAGAATAATAATACCGATAAAAGTAGTTGTCATTCCGAGTGACTTTCCCGTTTCTTCTGCAGAGCCGACAAGAATCTCGCTCATCCAGGCTGCAAGAAGCGAAGCTGCAATTAAAGTAACAACAGATCTGCCGATACTCCAGTGATTCTCATTTTCATCAGTATCGATGGTGCTGCTTTTAAATAAATCCGGATGTGTTTTAATCATGAATACAAGATACAGAATGTAGGTTATGAGAAGAAGAACTGACAGACCGATATTCAGAAGATATTCCTTCCTCACAATATCTTCAGCACCGAAAAGATTACTGAATGAACTCGGCACCACCATGCTTATTACTGCTATAAACATCATTGACGAATAAACACGAGAACTCGCGGGATTGAAATTCTGCGTATGAAACTTAAATCCTCCGATAAGGAAAGACGCTCCAAGAGCAAGCAGTAAGTTTGCCAGGATACCTCCGATTAATGAAGCAAGTACCATTTCCTGCAGACCTGCTTTAAGAGCCATAAGAATAATTATGAATTCCGGGAAGTTTCCAAATGTTGCATTCAGAAGTCCTCCGACTGCTTCTCCGGTATAATGAGAAAGATTTTCCGTGGATTCGCTGATAAGACGCGCTATTGGAATTATTGCCAGTGCAGCAGCAAAAAAAATGAGAGAATTTGATTCCGGTGACAGGTGTTCAAGTGCAACTGCAACAGGAATGAAGACAAACAGCAGATAAATGGAAAATATTTTTTTCATTTTACAGTCTTTATAATTTAAAATTACAACATTACCGTATTCTGAACCATTTACCGTTTTTAAAAGCAAAAACTTTCCCGGTTCCGGAAAAGTCTTTATATTTGCAGAGAGAGAGGGATTCGAACCCCCGGAAACGTTGCCGCTTCAACGGTTTTCAAGACCGCCGCTTTCAACCACTCAGCCATCTCTCTAAAATTCAGTTAGCAATTTAAGCATTTTAATGTTTTTACTCAAACCATTTAAGAATGAAAGTTACAATTAACATTCCGGAAAGAATAAATTTCTTATCCCGGTTATTTAGACTATTATTGTTAAGCTGATATTCTTTTATTGAAATACATGTATAATTCAGTTTACTATGCCCTCTGAAAAAATAAAAATTCTCCATTTCGTACACAGTCTAAATGAAGGCGGAATAGAAAGGCTTCTTCTGGAAATATGCAGAAAGATTAACAGGGATAAATTCGAAATTCAGATCTGCTGTCTGTATGAAAAAGGCATTATTGCAGAACTTTTTGTAAAGGAAGGCGTGATGATTCATTCTCTTCAGGCGGAAAGAAATTTTTCAACAGTAAATGTTTTCCGGAATATTTCCGTACTGTTCAAAATAATTAAAATTATCCGAAGTGAGAAAATAAATATTACACACGGTCATGAATTTTATTCGGCTGTATTTTCAAGATTGTCAGGCTTTCTTGCCGGTGCGGATAAAAACTATGTTACACTACACAATATGTATTACTGGTGGAATAAAAAAATACATTTTATCAACAGATTGCTTTCTCATATTACCGACGGGATTATCTGCAATTCAATAGCTTCAATGGAATATTCCCTGGAGCATGACAAAATTAGCGAAACCAAATACCTTTTGATATATAACGGGATTGACTGCAGCATTTTTACTCCTGACTTTTCCCGAAAAAATCTTTTATACAGTGAATACAACATAGATATTACCAGGAAAATTATTATGACAGTCGGCAGTATTTCACACAGAAAAGGTTATGAATATCTTATAGAAGCATTTAAGGATGTTTCACAAGATTGCAATGAACTTGTTCTGATTATTGCCGGAAGCAGGCATTACAATGAAGACGATTATTATGCTAAAATAACCTGGCTGATTCATAAATACGGATTGAATGACAGAGTTATCATAACAGGAAGAAGAAACGATATCAGTTTAATTCTTAATTCCTGTGATTATTTTATCATGACTTCTGTTGCCGAAGGATTCGGTCTTGCTCTTGCCGAGGCAATGGCATCCGGCAAAGTCTGTATGGTATCCGATATTCCGGCATTCAGCGAAATCCTGCAGGATAATGTAAACGGATATCTGTTCAGATCAGGTGACATAAAATCTATAGCGGATACTGTCAGAAATGTACTCGGCAAAGATGAAATTACTCTTGATAAAATCAGACAGAATGCAAGACAGAGAATATCTGAAAATTTCAGCAGTGAAAAGATGATTAAAGAGTATGAAAATCTTTACTCTGGGGAAATTTAAGCGAATTGTTTTTCGAAATAATCGGCAATCCTTGCGGACGCTTTACCGTCGCCGTAAGGATTGAAGCTGATATCAACTTTAGCATTCAGATGTTTTTCAAATGAACCCGTGATTTCACTTTCTTCGGTTCCCGAGAGAAATGAAAACCCTTCCAGTATCCCTTCTATTCTTTCTGTTTTTTTCCCTATAACGGTCAGCGGTATTTTAAAAGTAGGGGCTTCTTCCTGGATCCCTCCCGAATCTGTCATAATAAAAGAAAGCTTACCGTAAAGAGAAATCATTTCAATATAACTTACCGGTTCGATAATATGCACATTCCTGCTGCACTTCAGTCCGGAAGATTCCAGAATATTCTTTACATTGGGGTTGGGATGACTGACCCAGATGTAATTATACTGGGGATATTTCTCCGAAAGAATTTTTACCGATTTTATCAGATTCTGCAGATTTGCACCGTGATTTTCTCTCCTGTGACATGTAATCAGCACAAGATTTTCTTTCCCGAGAAGTTTTTTGATTCCGGCTGAAATATTATCAGCAAATAATTTTTCCGAATTCTTTATATGTAAAAGAGAATCAACGATTGTATTTCCGGTTATTAATATCTTTTCTCCGTTGATGCCTTCCTTTATAAGATTTTCTTTTGCAATTTCCGTCGGCGCAAAGTGAATCTCTGTCGACAGGCTTGCGACCTTTCTGTAATACTCTTCAGGATATGGATTATGATAGTCAAAAGTTCTCAGGCCGGCTTCAAGGTGAGCGAATTTTATGTTGTTTAAAAACGCAACTATTGCCGATGCGAACACTGTGTTTGTATCACCCTGCGCCATGATAAACTCCGGAAGCCTGTTTTCTTTATTCATTTCTTCAAGCTGACTCTGGAGCCTGCTTATTGTCCTTGCAGTAAGCTCCGGTAAACTCTGACCGCGGTTCATTATATCAAGGTTATAATCCGGAGTAATCTCAAACAAATCGAAATACTGCTTAACAAGATCCTTGTGCTGATTTGTATTCAGAATAGAAATAAGAGTTTCCATATTCCTCTTTCGGAATTCAAGTATAACGGGTGCAAGTTTAATAATTTCCGGCCTCGTTCCGAAAACCACCAGTAATTTACTCATTAACAGTTTGTAAAATTATAATCATACTCAATAAATTTTCCGGGTTAAATTAAAAAGTAATAATATGAAATTCATTAAACTTATTTATTCCGTAAATTTTAAATTATGTAATTCTTAAACTCTCCGGTTCTTTCAGCCGGTATAAAAAACAGATTCTTTGTTTTGATCAGGGATTCGTCAGCAGGTATAAGCTTTCCGTTATTAAGTATTCTTATTTCATAATTCCAGCTTTTTATAAGACTGAGAGTATTCTTTCTGTTTTCATTAAACCACAGCTCGCAGTAAATAAGCGGTCTGTGTTTCATTAATGTATCTTTCCCGCCTTCGAGTATATTCTTTTCATAATTTTCAGCTACAATCTTGATTCCGTCAATTTTCAGGTCTGATACTTCCTCAACCGAATCCAGTTTCTTCATCATTACTCTGTACTTTATCCCCTCTTCAAAGCCTTCAATACTCTCATCATTCACATATGCAAGTCCGTGTGATTTTGTTTTGTTAATAACGGGCATATACATTTCAATATCCCTGTTTTCTTTTCCCAGGGCAAAATTAAGGGCAGTGACATTTCTGCATTTGAAGTAATCAGTTACGCTCACAAGAGTCTTGAAATTATCGGGCACCGGCTCAATTGCAATGACTCTTCCTTTTGAAATATTTCTTGCAACGGGAACGGTTGTAATTCCTGTATTTGCCCCGAGAATAAGCACATTGCTGTCTTCCTTAAACATCCGTGAAAAGAAAACAAATTCCTTTTTTCTGCTGTCCAGTTCCAGAGTACGGATTTTAATTACGGAAAAAATAAAAAGATAATTTTCAAATCCCAGCAGGGAATGAAGATTTCTGATTATAAAATGTTTAAACAATACTTGGAAGGATAATTAATTTGAACAAATAATAGATTCCAGTTTTTCACTGATTTTTTTCCAGTTGTAGTTTTTAACGACAAAATCATAGGCATTTTCAGTAAGGGATTCCGTGAATTTCCTGTCCGATAGGACCATACGGATTTTTTCTGAATATTCTTCGACAGATTCAGCTTCAAGAATACAAGTATTCACAGGTGCTTTAACGGCATTATTTGCCAGCGGAGAGCAGATAACAGGAATTTTCATTGCCATTGCCTGAAGTATTTTATTCTGAAGTCCTATGCTTATCAGCATCGGAGCAAGCATTATTCTGCACTGTGCAAATGCTTCCCTGATGTGTGAAAATTTTTCTATGACATGAATATTGCCGGAAGCAGAATCTTTCAGTTCACCGGGAGAATTTATTCCCGCAACAAGCAGACTGATCTCCGGAATTTTTTTCCTTACTTCGGGAAATATATTTCTGACAGTATAAAGAGCTGATTCAACATTCGGCGGATATCCCATGTTTCCTGTAAACAGCAGGTCATATTTCTTTTCTCTTTCCAGCGGATAAAACTGATCAGTATCAACCCCGTTCGGGATCACTTCAATTTTTTCCCTTTCACTGTGAGGGATAAGGGTCCTGTCCTGTTCGGATATAATTATCTTACTGTCAAATTTGTCGAAAACTTCTCTTTCATACTTTACAAGCCTTTTATGTTCATTCTTTAAAAAAGACTTCTTCAGGAAAAAAGTACTCTGCTCCGACCATCTTTCTATTCCTTTTGAAAAAGCATCCATATAATCAAGTGTCTTTGTGTATTTGTTTATTTCCTTCACATACTCCGACATTCTTATGAGGTGGCAGAACACTGCATCCGGATTTGCATCATTTATTATTTTCTGAATATCCGAAGTAATTTTTCTTTTGTAAAAAATACCGACCTGAAAAGGCAGTCCGTTAAGTCCTGCTCTTATTAAATTAATCCCGAGATCTAATTTTGAAAGTCTGAAAAGATGTAATTCACTGCAGTATTGTTTCATGTGCAGATAATTCTCCCGGGAGACATCACCGGCATTAAGGGCTATCAGTATTAATTCATTTTTTATGCTGAGCTGACGGATAAAATTATAAACCCTAAGCTTGTCTCCTTTTTCAAGCGGATACGGAAATCTGGAAGTCAGTAAAACAATTTTCATACACAAAATCCTTAATAATAATTCATTATTTAAATTTTGTTCCCTTGTCGGAAAGAATAAAGCCTGCAAGCTGCCTGCCTGCATTCATGCTTCCCTCTTCATTAAAATGAACTCCGTCAAACAAATCATTTTCCGTAATATCAAAGCTCATTACTCTTAATTTATTTCCTGCAGCAAGTTTTTCTATGATTCCGTTGAATTCATTAACTTTCTGATTCATTCCGAAAAAATACGGATACATTACCTTTTCGGGAAAGTGTGGAATCTTTATCAGCACAACATTAGCCTTCATTGCTATAAGTTTGCTCTTTACAAGTATCTGATTATACGCAATTTCAAAATTTTCCGGCGAAGTGCTGTTTTTAATGTCGTTTGTTCCTATTAGCACTGTAATAATACCCGGTGATTGCGATACAAGATTCTCAAACCCTGATGTGATATATCTGCAAAGCTCAATTGCCGTGTATCCGCTTACGGCATAATTGATCACATTCCATTTATTCTCAATTTCTTTTTCAAGAAAACTTCCCGCATATTCGGGATATCCGAGATAACTCCTTGCGCCAATGGTGATGCTGTCACCAAAGCACATCAATGTTTCCCAGTTCATAAATTAATGAAGATTAAATTTAAGTGCAGGTAATATATGAAATTTAATTTAAACTTTAACTTTACAATATCAGAGTGACATTTCCTTATTAACAATTTCAAGGATTACTTCCCTTCGTGCTGCCAGCATTTACCGCTTGAATTAGAAGTCATTCTTTTACAGCGGTTACCGGATTTTGTTAATGCAGAGCACTGAACTTTTTCCCGGTAACTTTCCGGTGAACTATCATAATAATTATTATTGTAAGATTCTGTTTTCTTTACGGGAGGGACTGTAAAATCCGGAGAAACCGGTCTGCAGACCTTACAGGCTGTATAACCATGACTGACAGCATCTTCAAGTGATAATGCAACAGAACCGTTATTAATATATCTGCAGTCGTAATTATGATACTTCCTGCCTGACTTTGTAACATATACTGTCTGTGATATTGCGCTGTCTGCAAAAACAAAAAATATTATCAGCACAAAAGATATCAGCAGTTTCATAACTAAGTAATTTAAATTGATTTGTTTAATTTAATTAACTTTGTATTTAATTTTAACTAAGAAAATATTACCCGCAGAAAGTTTCATGTGAATAAACAACCTGATTTTTCATTCTGCATAGAGTTTTAAATTGCATATCCTTAATAACATCAGTTAATTCAGACTTGTATTAGCTGAAGGATAACTTTAATTTTAACTGTAAATCGGAGCATGATCAGTTAATTAACAGCAGCTTTCGATGGGTATAAATAATTACAGGAAATACGGTTATTATTTTATATCGGTTTTTTTTCTGTTTACGGGTTTGTTCGGAATAAACAGACTGATTACTAAAGCCGACCTGCCTTTTGTATATACATATCAGAATTATAAAATTATTTCAGGCGAGCATTATGACGGAATAAATCCGGGTGATACAATTCTTGCAGTTGACGGAATAAACATAGTAAGCATTTATCAGCTTGAATCTGTTACAGACGGAATGTCAGTCGGCGATGATACCCGTCTTGAAGTTTCATCCAAAAGCAATAAAATAAAAAGCTATGAAATTCATCTCTCCCGTTATTATAGAAATCTTTACTTTATTTTAATCAGTCTTCTTGTCGGGCTTTCATTCTGGATAACTTCCGTTTTTTTAATTTTCAAAAAATACGGACAGAATTCAGTAACAGCGCTGTTCTGGGTATTAATACTATTTTCAGCGGCTACATTGACTACTCCCGGAAAATATTTCCCCGGAAGTGACTGGATAGCTTATTTAGTCAGATCAGTTCATGTGACTTCATATTTCCTCGGAGCTGTAGTGTTTTTTCATTTCACTTTTATCTTTCCGGGAATTAGAAACGGAAAGTACAGATTCTTTATTCCTCTGCTTTATTCCCTGTCAGCATTGTTTAGTGTGGTTCTGGTTATATCCGTGCTGAATTCAATTTCAGACATAAATTCCGGCTGGGTTTTGATTATGGAAAATCTGTGGATAGTTACCGAATCGGTATTGCTGATTTTGATAATTTCCGGAGCTCTTAATCTTTATTTACATTACAGAAAAATAAAAGTAGCTGCCGACAGAAAAAAAATCGAATGGATTTTCTGGGGACTGCTTGTCGGAGCAGGTCCGTTTCTTCTTTTATGGCTTTTTCCGAGACTTATGGGATTCAATGAACTTATTCCTGAGGAATTTCTTCTTGCATTTCTGATTCTTGTTCCGGTATTCTTCGCTTTGGCAGTGGTTAAATATCATGTATTTGATATAGATGTTTTTATTAAAAAGAGTCTGTTGTATTCCGCATTAACATTTATTACGGTTATTATATATTTCGTTGCAGTAACTCTCATTACACTTTTTGCAGGCGATCTCATGAAGGAATACGGCAATGTTCTTATTATTTCACTGATTCTGCTCATAGCATATATTTTCAATCCGCTTCAGATAAGATTAAGAAATTTAATAGACAGACTGTTTTATAAAGAAACTTACAATTTTGAGAATACTGTAGCCGGATTTGCAGCCGGAATCAAAGAACAGAATACAATTTCCGGACTGAGCAGTTATGTAATTTCAGAAATTGAAAAGATAATTCCGGTCAGCAGGTCTGCGATTGTTTCTGTAACGGAAGACGGAGAAAAACTGAGAATTCTTTCCCAGAATAATTTCGACGAGCTGAAGATGTATATATCGGCTTTAAGGCTTACTCAGATCAGCACTGACCTGAATAACATAATAGCACAGAAGGAAAAAGTTGATCCCGAAATTTATACGGACAACAGAATGACCGGAGTGCTTAAAGGATGGGGAATCAATTTAGTGATTCCGTTTATGCCCGAATCTGCAAACAATACCGGCGCGATTTTGCTGGGAGATAAATTATCCGGTCTGCGTTACTCAAAACGCGATATTGATCTGTTAAATGTACTGGTCTCGAATGTTTCACTCGCTTATAAGAAACTTCAGCTTCAGGAAAAGCTCGTGCTAGAAGAACTGGAAATCTCCAGGCTGGAGGAAATTAATAAAATGATGGCTTATTATGTTTCCAGTGTTTCCCATGATCTTAAAACTCCTCTTACATCAATAAAAATGTTTACCGAGATCCTGAAGGAGCAGAGAAATAAAGCTGACGCCAAAGCAGAAGAATATCTGAACATTATAGAAGGTGAAAGCGACAGGCTTTCAAGGCTGATAAACAATGTTCTTAATTATGCTAAAATAGAAAACGGAATAAAGGAATATTCATTCTCAAAAATTAATCTTAATGAATGCCTAGAAGATGTTTTGAGAATCATGGAATATCAGCTTGCAATTGATAAATTCAAAGTTGAAAAATCCTTTGCAGGAAATATCTGCATTTATGCCGACAAGGATGCTGTTAAAGAAATTCTGATTAATCTGATTTCAAATTCAGTTAAGTATTCACCCGGGAAAAAAACTTTACGGGTTTCATCCGGTACAGATAGGAATTATGCTTTCGTAAAAATTGAAGATGAGGGCATCGGAATCAGACCTGATGAAATTGATAAAATATTCAAACCCTTTATGAGATCGAGAAACTCTCATGTGCGTCATACCGGAGGCGCGGGAATCGGTCTGAGCATTGTTAAAAATATAATGGATGCTCATAACGGAAGAATAGAAGTGGAAAGTTCACCCGGAAAAGGAACCGTTTTCACTTTATATTTCAAACATGGGCAGGAACTGCATCTGTAACCTGCGTTAATCTGTTCAGAGCGAAAGGATTTTCAGGTAAACAATACATTAAAATGTCAATCATTTAAATAAATTATATTTTTTCTTTACATAAATTAAAGTTATGAATAAAATATTAATAATAGAAGATGATCCGGCTGTTTCCAAGGGACTTGAAATAAGCCTTAAAAATGAAAATTACGAACCGCTGATTGAGAATGACGGCGAAAAAGGGTTTCAGACAGCTTTAAAAATCAGACCTGGTCTTATACTTCTTGATATTATGCTGCCAAATAAAAACGGTTTTGATATATGCAGGGATCTTCGGCTCAGCGGCCATAATTTTCCGATTATAATGCTTTCCGCAAAAGCTGAAGAAGCTGATAAAGTCATAGGGTTTGAACTCGGGGCTGATGATTATGTTACAAAACCTTTCAGTGTAAAAGAACTGATGGCAAGAATAAAAGCTGTGCTGAGAAGAAGATCTGTAATTGTCAGCGATTTTGATAAATATGAGTTTGATGATGTAACACTGGATTTTTCAAAACTTGAAGCAAAAAAAGGGAACAAGAAAATTGATATGTCCTTAAAAGAATACGAAATAATGAAATACTTCATCAGTAAAGAAGGATTGATAGTAACGAGAAACGATCTTCTCGATGAGGTCTGGGGTTATGAGAATTTCCCCACAACCCGCACGGTTGACAATTATATTCTCGCGCTCCGCAAGAAGATTGAGACCAATCACTCCAGACCGAAACATCTGCTGACCTTTCATTCGGCAGGATACAAGTTTGTGAAGTAAATCTTTGTTTGCTGTTTGTCTTCCGTTTAAGTACAGGTTCATGTATTTAAACTCACCCGCATTACTGAAACAAAAAAAATAATCCCTTTTCATTTTTGACAATTCTGTGACAATTCAAATTATTTTCATGATTAGTTTTGCTTAAAATCAGATATCAGATGAAATGATATTAAATGATTCAGTTATAAGTTCTTATAAACAGGAAGAACAAAACGGGATTATCGTTTCTTAATTTCATTTTTACAGAAACGGTAATCTCAATTTTAAATTTTAATTAATTTATCCGCTCAGCGGAAAAAGGAGAATTGAAATGAATAAGGTAACCGGTTTATTAGTCATAATTGTTATGATGATATTCTCTGCCGTTAATCTTACTTATGCGCAGGGAACTTCGGTAACAATATTACACACAAACGACAGTCATTCACATCTTGATGCAGTCGGTCCGAAGACATGCAATCTTGAAGGAACTCTCGGCGGTATTGCCAAAGCCGCAACAGTTATAGGCATGGTAAAACAAACCGAAACAAACGTACTGACGCTTCATGCAGGAGATTTTTCTGTAGGGGATTTTTTCTTCAACAAATATTTCGGGGTTTCGGAACTGCAGATTATGAAGTTGATCGGATTTGACGCGCTTACAGTCGGCAATCACGAATTTGATCTCGGTCCCTCAACTCTCAATGATGTACTTACTGCTGGATTCGAAAACGGATCATTCCCGGTAATTTCTGCAAATCTCGATATGACGGGATTTCCGGCACTGTCAGATTTTATTCAGCCGTATACAATTAAAAACTTCGGTGATGTTAAGGTAGGAATTTTCGGAATGACAATCCCGTCGCCTCTAAGCAATGCTTATCCGGTGATTATAAACGAAAATGTGGATGAAATAACCTATGCTACAGTACTTGAACTGCAGTCTCAGGGTTGCGACGTAATAATTTTTCTATCGCATCTGGGATCGGCGATAGATGAACAGCTTGCCGCAAACATTCCAGGAATTGATTTTATTATAGGAGGTCATGACCATTATGCATTTACTCAGCCTCATATTATTATGAATCCTTTAAACAAACCCGTATACGTATGCCAGGCAGGTTCCTATTATCAGAATATAGGCAGGCTTAATTTCACAGTTGAAAACGGAACTGTTACATTTAACAGCTATCAGCTCATTCCTGTAAATGCCCAAGTGCCGGCTGTTCCGGAAATTAAAGCGGTAATAGACGAACTTAAGCTTGGAATAAAAGCGCAGTACGGCGACGTTTATCATACAATTGACGGACTTGCATTAAGAGATCTTGAAGCTGACAATAACCCGAACTGTGAAATGAAAGATACGCCGATGGGTAATCTTATCACAGATTCGTACAGAAACAAAACCAAAACCAAAATAGGAATAACCGCTAACGGTCTTATCGCCGAAAAAATTTACCGCGGCGCTGTTACAAGCGCTGATGTATTCAGAACCGTCAGTTACGGCTATGACACAGAATCAGGTCTGGACTTCAAACTTGCAACATTTGATATAAGGGGTTCTGAACTTATCAAAGGACTTGAAGTAGGACTTTCAATGATAGGTATAGATGATGACTTTTTCCTGCAGGTTTCTGGAATGACTTTTAAATACAATCCTGATAATGCAGTAGGTGAAAGAGTAATTCTGTCATCAGTCAGAATAAATAATTCACCTTTAAATCCGAACAAAAAATATTCTGTCACTGTAAACGAAGGCTTGCTGGGAATTTTAACGTCACTCGGCGGAGTGGAAGTAGAGAATATTCAGATACTTGCAGTTACAGAATACAAGGGACTTAAAGATTATATAAGAAAACTGAAACTGTTGTTTTACTCGCCGGAAGGAAGAATAAAGGAGGCTCATTCCGGGGATAACAGTAATCTGACTACAGAATCAGACCTGAACGGATTCAGATTTGAGCTGAAGGATAATTATCCCAATCCGTTTAATCCTTCAACGACAATAAGCTATGAACTCGCAAAAGGAGGATTTACAACTTTAAAAATTTATGATATACTCGGAAAGGAAGTTGCATCATTAGTAAATGAAAAACAGAATGCTGGAAGCTATTCGGTTCAGTGGAATGCGTCGGATTATTCAAGCGGTGTTTATTTTTACAAACTGCAGACTGACGGATTTGTTCAGACTAAGAGAATGATATTAACAAAGTAACAATTCAATAACGGGAATATTTAAAAATCTCGCTCCGCTGATCAGGAGTGAGATTTTTTTTTAATTTTTGACAAAACTATGACAATCGGATTTCAGGATTTCTTTAATTTTATACAGAAGAAAATAAAGGAGTTTACAATGAAAAAGCCAAATGAAATATTCAATGCTGTTTTACTTATTTTGCTTTTGAATAGTGTGATTTTTTCTCAAAGCAAAAGAGTAATTAGTTATTATCCGGATGATATTACATTAAACATTTCCGGTGGATTAATGAAATCAATGAGCTTAGAAACCGGGAATGTAGTTTTAGTTCCTTCCATTGTTTCCGTGCAGAATGTCAGTAAATTAAGTTTTGTAAACGACAGTATGATATATGTAACAAACGATGTTAAATCAGATGTTTTGGTAAACATAGACAAAATAAAACAGGTTACAATAAACAAAGGAGTAAGCGGCGGTAAAATTGCAGGCGGAGCCGGAATCGGAGCTATTTTTGGATTAGGAATAGGTGCACTGATTTACGGAATCTCACAAAAAGATGAACCGGGACCGCCATACGGTCTGAATCCGTTTGATGGTTTAGAAGATTTAAATATGATTTCATACGGAGGAATTGGTTTGCTCGCAGGTGCATTAATCGGAGGAATAATCGGAGCAGTTATACCGAACTATGAAACCTTCGATATGGATAAATACAAAAATGACAGGGCAAATCAGCTGAAAAACATTATAATCAAATCCGGTAACAGCAGAAACAAAAGCTATTAACTGAAGGTGATGAATGAGTTGCCCGATAATTTTTGACAATCCTATGACAATTTTATGACAATCCTGATTTAAGCGAATTGTAATTTTGAACGAAAGAAATAAAGGAGTTTAAAATGAAAACGCATATAAGAAAAAGTTTAAAAGTTCTGCTAATAATCATAATATCATTCTCCGGGCTTGTAATGATAAGTGCACAAAGCGCTGACAGAGAGTTTGATTTTCTTGAAACCGGTATAAGCTACAAAGTACTGCTTAAGAACGGCTGGGATACTGAAGGTAAATTATTAAAAAACGATTCCGAAGCTATTCAGATAATTAACAGCCTCAAGACTTTTACAATAAAGAAAAATGATATTAAGCAGATTGTAAAATCGGACGAGGAATTTAAAGATGAAGATCTGTACAAAGATATTGCCGTTGAAGTAAAGGATACAGGTCTGAAGACAATTGAGCTTAAAGACGGAAGTGAATTTATCGGTCACATTACGGATTCTGATACTTCCGGCATAAGATTTAAAACGCTTTCGGGATCGGTTGTAAGTATAAAAGAAGGTCAGATTGAGTCGATCAGGTCTGAAAGATCAGGTTATATTAACGGTACAGATCCGAATGTATCAAGATTATTTCTCGCTCCTACAGGAAAAAACCTGAAAGGCGGGACAGGTTATTTTTCCATTGCAGAAATATTTTTCCCGATGCTTGCATTCGGAATAAATGATTATATAACGCTTGCAGGCGGTATGACAATACTTCCCGGAGCTGAGGATCAGCTGTATTATTTCAACGGAAAGGCGGGCGGTCTGCATTTTAAGAATCTTGATCTTTCCGGAGGAGTGTTTTATACAAACATTACTTCAAGCGATGAAAGCGGACTTACTATAGTTTACGGAACAGGAACCATCGGCACGGAATCTCTTTCATTAACACTCGGCGGCGGAATACCTTTCGGAGGTGACAATAATCCTTTGCTCATAATAGGAGGTGAAGCACAATTATCCAACAGTATTAAGTTTATCACTGAAAACTGGATTCCGACCGAACCGGAAAGCGGTTTGATATTAAGTTTCGGTCTGCGGTTTTTCGGAAGAAGACTTGCCGGTGATTTTGGTCTTATGTACTTAGTTGATGATCAAGGCGGATCTGCTACAGGAGGCGGATGGCCGTTTATTCCATGGATCGGATTCAATTATAATTTTGACCTGTAACAATTTCCTTTTCATCCCTGCCTGAACATCTTCAGGCAGGATTCTGTAAATATTATTTATCACAAACAGGCAGACCGGTTAAAAGATAAGTCGTATAGATTAAAATTACCAAAGAAACAATAACGGTAAAGATCTGCATTTTATGCGATCTCAGTGTTCCGCTGATCCCTCCGAAAAACAAAATTGATGCAAACAGCACAGTCAGAAGCACATACCTGTCAGAATGCTTATTTGCTTCCTGCGCTTCTTTCATAGAATCAGAATACTGTTTAGAATAAGATTCAGTTCGTTCTTTATAAATATTTTTGTAAGTTTCCATTTCAAACGGCGATCTCGGAGCATTCAAATTAACAAGCGGCTTTGTTTCAACCCAATCATCTACTGATTTTTTAAGTTCAGGTCTCATAATGCTGTAAAAAAAATCAGACTCTGTTTTTTGTCCGGAATGATAAGCCTCTACATATTTCATTACAATAGCACCGTCAATTGTTTTTTTCTGGATGGATTCTATATTCAGTTCCGATAATTCCCGTCCGGTATATATTACATCAACCAGTTTAAATGTCTGAACACCGTCCCACAGAGTTGACTGATATGCACACCAGGCGGAACCAACGGTTGCAAGCGAGAGTATCACAGCAGTAAGGATTTCCCTGAACTGGCTTCTTTTATCCTTGTGAATAGCGGTATATATTTCTTTCAACATTTCTGTATTTTCAGCCTGCAGTTTCTGAAAATCTTTCGATAATTCTGAATCCATATATTATTAGAGTTTGAGTGTTTGTTAAAATTAAGAAGTTTGATTATAAATATGCGGACAGAGCCGGTTTATTATAAATTCAAAAATTTTATGCAAATATGAATCAATTTAAATTTATTTTCAATTTTATTATTTGTAAACCTTAAACATTCAAAGACATAAAATTAAATTTTCAGGGTACCGGATTTTTAAATGTATTTTACATTTGCCGATAGTTAATTTTAAAAATAAATTGCCTGTAATTTACCTGTTAAAGTAAATTTTCCTCACAGACAGAATTCTTTTATAATCAGAATTTTATAAATATTTAATTTGCAGGAGGAATTATGAACAGCATTAATATAAATCATAAGGATTTATACAGATTACCCTGGTCGCTTCCGGACAATGCGATTTCATGGCTAGAGCCGACTTCAATGTGCAATCTTTCATGTGACGGATGCTACCGCGAAAACCTCAAAAACTCCCATCTTACCTTAAATGAAGTAAAACACCATCTCGATGTATTTCAGAATCTTAGAAATACAGATTGCATTTCAATTGCCGGAGGGGATCCTCTTTTGTATCCCGATATTACGGAAATTGTTTCTGACATTAAAAAAAGAGGATTTAAACCCATTATCAATACAAACGGTAAAGCTCTGACTTTTGAGCTTTTAAATGATTTGAAAAAAGCCGGTGTGTACGGATTTACTTTTCATGTTGACAGCAAACAGGGAAGAGGAGGCAAATGGAAAGGAAAGAATGAATCTGAACTTAATGACCTTCGCCTTGAATATGCCGAAATGCTTGCAAAAGCCGGCGGAATCTCATGTTCATTCAATTCGACTGTTTATGAAGACACTCTTCAGTATGTGCCGGAAATGGTTGACTGGGCTCATAAGAATATTGATATTGTACATACAATGGTTTTTATAGTATTCAGGCATGTAATTCCCGATATGCCGTTCGACTGGTATGCAGGCAGTAAAAAAGTTGACTGGGATAAAATAACATATCACTCTGATTACAACAGAAATGTAGAGTTGTTATCAACAGACGTACTTGCAAAAGTTAAAGAAAGCTTTCCGGATTTTGCGCCTGCTGCATATTTAAACGGCACTGTAAAGCCTGATTCGTTTAAATGGCTGATGGCTGAAAGAATCGGCACAAAAAAGAAAATATTCGGTTATACAGGACCGAAATTTATTGAGCTTGTAATGTCTGTTCATCATTTCATTAAGGGTACTTATCTTTCATACACATCTCCCGCTTTAAACCGGACAGGAAGAGCGGCATTACTGCTCTTGTGGCCGTTTGAGAAAAGTCTCAGAAAGATTTTAATAAACTTTCTTAAAAATCCTCTGAACCTTTTCAGGAAAGCATATCTTCAGACAGTGATGTTTATTCAGCCTGTTGATTTCACGGAAAAAGGCGATCAGAATATGTGTGACGGCTGTCCGGATATAACAGTGTATAAGGATGAATTAATCTGGTCATGCAGGATGGAAGAAAGGAAGCAATATGATACCTGGCTGAGAACAGTTCCGAAGAATTAATATAAACCGGAACAATAATTCAATTTTATGAAATTCATTCAGCTGAAGTTGTCAGTTTGTACAGCTCAGATTAACCGGATCCGGATGTTTTAATATTCGTTTATTTTAACAGCAGCATTTTTCCGGTAATTCCGTATTTGCCGCAGGTTAATTTGTAATAATAGACCGAACTCGGCAGATCTTCGCCTTTAAATTCAATTTCATAGGTTCCGTATTCAAGATTTTCGTTAACGAGTTCAGAGACATTTTTTCCAAGCCCGTCATATACAGTCAGATTAACTTTCTGCATCCTGTTCTTTTCATCCGAAGGAATATCAAATTTTATAATCGTAGAAGGATTAAACGGATTCGGATAATTCTGGTATAGTCTGATTTTTGACGGATTATTAAAGCTGATTTGTTTTATACCGGATTTTACAGAATCGTTATTCAGATATTTAAGTATATCAACTGCCATTCTGTCGACAGGAATATTAATATTAGAAATCATTGCAACTCCTGTTTTAAGATTGTTCTGCTTATCATATACAAAGCATATGTAACTTGAGAATCCCGGAACATCACCGTCTTTCCATATAAAATAGAGCGAAGTATCAGTCTGCGGTTTTAAAAGCTGCATCTGCCAGACAAGCCCTATTTTAGCTTTTGAATCCGGGAAGTGACAGGTATCATTGTTTATTCTTCTCATCTTATGCGCTGAGTCAAGTACTGATTCATATCCCGGAATACCGAGACCCATATTGAATTGTAAATATTTCATAAAATCAGTAATTGTTGTATAAATTCCTCCCGCTGCATAAAAAGCTGGCCAGCTGTTTTTAAAGTATCCTGCCGAATCTCCGTTCGGCAGATATCCCGTTGCCCTTCTGCTTAACTGCTCCGGATTAAGGCTGATTCTTGTATCGGGCATTCCGAGAGGATCTGATAATTTCACTATAAACAATGAGTCAATTGATTTATTCTCAGTATGAGACAGTACAACACCGAGCAGCGAAATTCCCAGATTCGAATACAGATAACATTTACCCGGTTCTCTTGACAGTCTGTGATTATTAAGATAATTATACATCATCTGATATGAAGTAGAATCATTTACCGGACTGATAGGATCATCAGGCAAAGCGGAATAATGGGATGCAAGATCAAGTATTGTCATCCTCACTGTGTCGCCCTGCGGAGACACATAAAACGGTGCTTTTACAATATTCAACGGAAGATGGCTCTGAACAAGTTCGTTCAGTGCAAGAGGACCTCCCTGCTGTATCAGCATGGATAAAATAGTTGCCGTGTATGTTTTTGTTGTAGAACCGATGTGAAAAATTGTAAGACTGTCAGGTCTCGGAGAAGCTGTATCATGCCTGATATGACCGAATGAATACCTTTTGGTAAATTCAATGCCGCCTTCTTTTCTGATAACTCCCGTTACAATGCACGCTTTATTTGTGTCAACATAAGCTCTTACTTTTCTGCCGATGAATGCCGAAAGAGAATCTTCATTAAACTGAGACTGAGCTTTACCGGATAATAATACTAATAAAAATAAAATTACTTTTAAGGATGTTTTCATAAATATATTTAAATTGTTATTTGCTTCACTTTAATTTGACAGTTAATTATGAAACAGATAATTTTTTATTCCTGAATATAATTTAATTTTTCAGAAAATAGAAATATAAATTTTGCATTCTTCAGTGATATAAAAATTGTAATCGGTTCTTTGCAAAATCAGTTTTAAGAAATACATTTTCAGGTTTAATCGTCTTCATTAAATGATATCCTGATCATTATCATTATCTTCCATTCTGAATTTTATACCCTGTAATTCCCTGTCAAGTCCGGATAAATCAAATCTTCCGATTTTTAATCTCCTTAATTCCTTTAAATAACCTCCTGTACCGAGCCTCTCTCCGAAATCATTTGCGATTGACCTGATATATGTTCCCTTTGTACTGAGTATTCTGAAATATATTTCGCTTTCGCTGATTCTTTTTACTTCGAATTCCTTTACCGTGATTTTCCTTGCGGCTCTTTCTATTTCCCTGCCTTTTCTTGCAAGCTTGTAAAGAGGCTTACCCTTATGCTTGATCGCAGAAAACATAGGAGGCATTTGTTCTGATTCACCCATAAAACTTATTCTGACTCTTTCTATATCTTCAGAGGTTACTCCGGAAACATCCGTGAACTGTTCTTCACTGCTCTCAGTATCAAAGCTTTTTGTTACAGCGCCGATTCTGATTATGCCTTCGTATTCCTTGTCGTATTCGATGAACTCGTTTATCTTTTTTGTCATTTTATCCGAACAGATAATTAGAAGTCCCGTTGCTTTCGGATCTAGCGTTCCCGAATGCCCTGCTTTTTTAAGATTCAGATTTTTTTTGAATATCCGAACTATGTTTGCGCTTGTGTTATCAAGCGGCTTGTCTATGATAAATATTTTGTTTGAGTATTTTCCGGAAGGTTTATCCTGAGGCTGTATTTCAGTGCTTATGTTTTCTGTCAATATAATTCTGCTCTAACCTGACTCGTCATCTTTTCTGACTTCGTTCAGAAGTTTCTGTATTTTATCGGCATACTCTATCGTATCGTCATGATAAAAATTCAGATCCGGCATATACTTCAGCACTATATGCTTTGCAAGTATAAATCTTATATGCTTCTTTTTTGTGTTGATTTTTTCAAGACATTCGTCCACAGGAAGTTTGTTCCCGAGAAAACTGAGATATATTTTTGCCAGCTTCAAATCAGTGGAAACGATGACTTTTGAAACTGTAACAAGACCAAGCCCGCTGATTTCCGAAAGATCCTTTGACATTGCCGTATTGAGTTTATGCTTGATTTCTCCGGCAACTTTTTCCGATCGTATTGACATTTCCCTTACTGTGTGATTAATTTTCTTTTTGTTTCCACAATTTTGTATCCCTCTATAATATCACCG
The DNA here is from genome assembly GCA_016788375.1 of Ignavibacteria bacterium. Lineage (GTDB taxonomy): Bacteria > Bacteroidota > Ignavibacteria > Tepidaquicellales > Tepidaquicellaceae > JAEUSI01. The sequence continues at coordinate 21,302 of JAEUSI010000035.1, forward strand.
ACTTTTATGTCATTGAAATTCTCCAGTCCGATTCCGCATTCGTATCCCGATTCCACTTCCCTTACATCGTCTTTTATTCTTTTCAAAGAAGAAATTCCCCCGTCAAATATTACAAATCCTTCTCTTAAAAGTCTTACTTTGTTATTCCTAGTAATCTTTCCGTCAAGAACATAACATCCGGCTATATTTCCTATTTTCGGGACTTTAAACACCTGTCTGACTTCTACTGTTGAAGTGATTTCTTCTGAAATATCCGGCGCAAGCATTCCTTCAAGAGCATGCTTAACTTCGTCAATTAAATTGTATATGATGTTGTAAAGTCTTATATCAATATTGTTTTTCTCAGCCAGCTTTCTCGCGTTCAGATTCGGCCTCACGTTGAACCCGATGACAATTGCGTCAGATGCTTCCGCAAGAAGAATGTCGGACTCGCTTATAGCACCAACTGCCTTGTGAATTACAAGTACTTTTGTCTCGTTTGTCGTAAGTTTGTGAAGCGAATCCGCAAGCGCTTCGGCTGAACCGTCGGTATCTGCTTTCAGTATTATCTTAAGCTCAACCTGCTTTCCTTCATGAATCTGTTTTGAAATATCATCAAGCGTTACAAATTTAACCTGTCTGAAATCCTGCTCTCTTTTCAGCTGCTGCCTCTTAAGCGAAATTGCTTTTGTATCTTTTTCAGATTCCAGCACTATGAATGTATCACCTGCCTGCGGCACTCCGTCAAATCCGAGAACTACTACAGGCGTTGAAGGCTTTGCTTCATCCATCTTGTTTTCTCTTTCGTCAAACATCGCTTTAACTTTTCCGCTGTATATTCCAGCAACAAATGTATCGCCAATTTTTAATGTTCCTTTCTGCACAAGAACTGTCGCTATCGGTCCTTTTCCCTTGTCAAGTTTAGCTTCAAGCACTACTCCCCTTGCTTCCTTGCCCGGATTCGCTTTGAGTTCGAGCAGCTCTGATTCTACAAGTATCTTCTCAAGCAGCTTGTCAATATTTTTTCCGTGCTTTGCTGAGATTTCAACACACTGAAACTTACCGCCCCATTCTTCCACAAGTATGTCCTTTTCCGAAAGCTGCTGCTTTATTCTTTCGGGATTTGATTCCGGCTTGTCAACTTTATTTATTGCAATTACTATCGGTACATTTGCAGCTCTTGCATGATTTATCGCCTCCACTGTCTGAGGCATTACGCTGTCATCAGCTGCAACTACAAGCACAACTATATCAGCCGCCTGTCCTCCTCTTGCCCTCATTGCAGTAAATGCTTCATGACCCGGTGTATCCAGAAATGTAATCTGTTTTCCCGAATCAAGCTTTACCCTGTATGCGCCGATGTGCTGCGTAATTCCACCAGCTTCACCCGAAACAACATTTGCTTTTCTCAGATAATCAAGAAGTGATGTTTTTCCGTGATCAACGTGTCCCATAACCGTTACAACCGGCGCTCTTTCTATCAGGTCTTCCGCTGCATCCGGCTTCTCTTCAAGTGTATCTTCTTCATATTCCTTTATAAAATCTACGGTGTATCCGAAATCTGAACTGATTAATTCTATAATATCCTTTTCAAGTCTCTGATTTATTGAAACCATTATTCCGAGTTTGAAGCAGCTTTTGATTATTTCGTTTGCATCTATTCCCATGAGATTGGCTAGCTCGGATGTGGAAAGATATTCGTTAACTTTTAAAACATTCTTCGTTGATTCTTTTAATTCCTGAATCTTTTTCTCTTCCTCAATTCTCTCTTTCTTCTTTCTCTTTCTTGCAAGGCTTCTTGCCGAAGATGCCGAATCCTCGTCTATCTTGGCAAAAGTATCCCTTATAGCTTCATCAATTTCCTTCTGCGTCGCATCCTTAGCCCTGTGACCTTTTTCAAGTTTAACCCTTCTTCTTCGTTCCTGCTCAGTTTCATGTTTTTTCTTATCCTTGTCCTTTCTGTCCTTTATCTTTCTGTCTTCAATTATTCTCGATGGAATATCTCCGGGTTTTGTTGTTTTCCTTTCCCCCGGTTTTGACCTGTCTGCCGGCGGAGTAACTGCCGGTCTTCTTTTATCGGGTCTGACATCTTTCAGCGTTATCTTTTCAAATGTTCCCTTTTTTTGCCCTCTTTCAAAAGGCTTTCTTTTGCCGTCAAAGGGCTTTCTTGCTTCTCTGTGTAAAGGCGCAGTAGTGGCAGGCTTAACGGTTTCATTCTCTGCAGGTTTTTTATGTTCCGTTTTTAAAGGTGGTTTTATTTCTTCTGCTTTTTGAACCGTTTCTGTATCTTTCTTTAAGGGTTTCTTTTCTGCCGTTACTTCTTTCTTTTTTATAATTCTTGATTTCTCAGCCTGAATCTGATCCTTGCTTCTTGCCTCGGTAGTTTTCTTAGCCTTTCTTTCCTTTTCCTTCTCTTTCTGATCCTTGAGAAGTTTTTCCCGTTCCATATATGCAAGCAGTTCCTGTTTCTTCTTCTCTTCTTCCTTTCTCTTATTCTCTTCCTCTATCATCTTCTGAAGCCTGACTTCCTCTTCAAGTCTTCTCTTCTCATCCTCTTCCTCTTTCAGCTTTTCCTGAACATCCGCCATATCCACATGGAACTTTTGCGAAAAATCTATGGACTTCTTAAGTCTTTTGTCTTCTCTTTCAAGATCTTTTTTGAAATGGCTGTAGACTTTCTCCACGATTTCCGGCTCTAATTTTGTATTTATTGTTGCCTCAATCTTTAAAGTCTTAAGATATTCCAGCAATTCATCTTTTGAAATGTTGATCTCTCTGACAATTGAAATTACTTTGTCCTTTTTTGTCTTTGTGTCAGTTCCCTGCATTGAGTTTTTTATATTCTGTATTTGTTTTTTCTTTTGTGTAATAACATTTGTCACTTTTTAAAAATATTCAGTAAATCTTAATCTTATTCATCTTCGCTTTTTTCATCTGATCCGCTTTCGTCAGACGGCTCAGTTACTGTTTCTTCATCTTCGGTTTCATCTTCGTCTTCTTCCTCTTCTTCTTCCCTTACTACATCTATCTGATATCCTGTAAGCTTTGAGGCAAGTTTAATATTCTGACCGCTCTTTCCGATAATAAGGCTTATCTGATCTTCATCCGCATATATTTTTGCAATTTTGCTTTCATTGTCAAGCGATACGTCATTTAACTTTGCCGGTGACAATGCTCTCGATATGTAAATTGCCGGCTCGTCAGAATAATTTATAACGTCTATGTTTTCGTTGCTCAGTTCCCTTACGATTGAATGTATTCTGATTCCTTTCATTCCAACACAGGCTCCGACAGCGTCAATTCTGTCATCGTTTGATGTTACGGACATTTTAGCTCTTTCACCCGGCTCTCTGGCAATTCCCCTGATCTCAATTATTCCGTCGTAAATTTCGGGAATTTCAAGCTCAAACAGTTTTTCAAGAAACTGCTCATCTGCTCTCGAAACTATTATCAGCGGAGGTCCCGAAGGTCTCTTTTCTATGCTCTTTACTATAGCCCTGATCGTGTCGCCTTTTTTATACCTCTCTTTTGGAATCTGCTCGCTCTTCGGGAATATGATTTCATTGCCGTTGTGAATCAGTAGTATGGATGTCGGCTTAATCTGATAAATCTCCCCGACCAGTATTTCCCCCACAAGATCCTTATAGGTATTGTATGTTATTTCTTTCTCAATCTCTCTTATTTTCTGATTTAAATTCTGTTTCAGGTTAATTACCATTCTTCTCCCGAAGTCAACAATAGGTATTTCCTCCACATAATCATCTCCCACCTGTAAGTCTTCGCCAGATTTTTCCTTTGCCGTTTCAATGTCGATCTCGGTATTCGGATCTGTAATATTTTCTACTACAGTCTTGTACAGGAATATTTCTATGTCCCCTTTTTCCATGTTTACAACGATATCATAATTTGATTCTGCACCGTATTTTTTTTCCATCATCTTGTTGAACGAATCTTTTATTACGCTTGAAAGAATATCCCTGTCGATATTCTTGTCCTTCGCCATCATTGAAAAAGCATCTACGATTTCTGATTTCATTTTACTTCTGTTTTGTTTTTTATTTTAATTTTATTTGTTAAAACTGATTTTAACTTTCGATTCTTTTATGTCGCTGAAATTCAATATCCTCTCCTCTGTTATATTCTTCTTTCCTTTTTCACTTCCTATCGTTTCCAGGTGAATCATTTCATTTCCGCTTTCTTCCGTTCCTGTTAGCTTTCCGGTTATCTTTTCTCCGTTATTCATTACAATTTCAAGGTTTCTGCCTTTATGCTTTTTAAGCTGCCAGAAAAACTTAAACGGTCTTTCTGCTCCGGGCGATGAAACAACGATTTTTGACAAATCCTTTATTATCAGCTGTGTATCAGCAAGCTCATTTAAATCATGATTAATCTTTGCAAGTATGTCTATATTTACTCCTTCCTCACTGTCAGCGAAAATCTCAACTACCTTTGTACCTTTTTCTCCGCGGAATACAAGATCTACTAATTTGTAATCAGAGTTTTCAAAATATTTTTCTATTATTTCTTTTAACTGATTTTCCATTTTTGCAAAAAAAAAGTGGGTTATCAAACCCACCACATGATATTCATATTAAAGACGGTTTAAAATACAACTAATCAGCCAATATTTCAAGCTAAAGATTTGTATCAGAGGTGTTTTTTGATTTATACTGCTATGTTAATGCCTGCAATTGCATCTTCCGGATTTTTCAGTTTATTCCTTTTTATAAAATATTTCTCCGAAAAACATTTTCATCGCTTCCCATGATCTTAAATCTGCATTTTTATTGTAAGCCGCTCCTTTTGACGGATCATTTCCGGAATTTTCCATTGTAAATGAATGAACTGCCCCGCTGTATTCAGTCAGCACATAATCAACTTTTGCATCTTCCATTTCCTTCTTAAAAGCAATTACATCATCTTCGGTAACATACGGATCCATCGCTCCGTGCTGAACAAGTATTTTACATTTTATATTTCCGGCATCCTTAGGATCAGGTGTCTTCAGCCCTCCGTGAAAACTCACTGCACCTTTAATATCCGCACCGCTTCTTGCCAGCTCAAGAACTGCGCTTCCACCGAAACAATATCCGATTGCCGCAATTTCTTTTGTATCAACAAATTCCTGTTTCATAAGCTCATTCAGTCCTGCAGTGACCCGTTCCCTGAACAGCTTAATGTCACCGTAATATTTTCCTGCTTCCTTTCCCGCTTCTTCCGGTCCCAAAGGTCTTATTCCCTTCCCGTAAATATCCGCGGCAAAAGCAACGTATCCCATCTCTGCCAGCTGCCTTGCTCTCATCTTCTCATAATCACTGATCCCTCTCCACTGATGAAATATCAGTATGCCCGGTCTTTGTTTTGTGCTGCTGTTGTCATATGCCAGATAACCTTCAAGCACTGTCTCTCCGTCTTTGTATTCAACTGATTTTGTTATTATCTCAGATTTTAATTTCATTGATACGGATAATATTAAGATTAAGAATATAATTGTTTTCAAGATTTCTCCTTTTTTTAATGCAAAAATAATTTTTTATACTTATAAATGAACATATAAAATTAGTGTATTAATAAATTAATTATCATAAAATTTTTTTGTGTGTATATTAATCTAAATAACTGAAAATTATTGAATATTACCGAAAATACAAATCCTCAGTCAGAAGCAGATGACAGCGAAGATAAAGCGAAGATTTTGTCATCTCTTTTTTTCAGCAGTATTTTTGTTTTAGTATTATGGATCATTCAGCTTTTCAGTTTTTTGACTCAGCTGGATCTGACTCATTACGGGATTCTTCCGGGGGAAATATCAGGTCTGGCGGGAATTCTGACTTCACCTCTTATTCATGCGGATTTTTCTCATCTTATTTCGAATTCACTTACGCTTTTTCTGCTGCTGTTCGGCATTCTGTATTTTTACAGAACTTCCGCTGTAAGGGTTTTTTTTATAATTTATTTTGTTGACGGTCTTCTTGTTTGGCTCTTTGCCAGAAAATCTTATCACGTTGGAGCAAGCGGTCTTGTTTACGGATTTGCATCATTTCTTTTTTTCAGCGGCGTTTTCAGAAAAGACAAAAGGTCTGTGGCATTGTCTCTGCTTATTGTATTTCTTTACGGAGGAATGGTCTGGGGAATCCTGCCCGTTGATCCTCAGATTTCATTTGAATCTCACCTGTTCGGAGCTGTTACCGGTCTTTTCTGCGCATTTATCTTTCATAAAAATGACCCTCCTCAGATATATGAATGGGAAGATGAAAGCAATGCGCCTGAAAACAGCGATGACTTGTACGATGACGGGAAATCTCCCGAAGAAGCCGATATTGACGATGATGCAGAGCCGGACGATTTTAAAAGACTTTACTAACTGAAAGTAATAACAATTACCAGGCTTTTCTTTTCTTCAGTTCGCTAATATGAGCGGAATGATGCTCGCCGTGCCAGGAGTAACTTGCAGCAGCTTCTTCAAGAGAAATTACTTTCTCAAGCTCCGGATGAAAATAACCTCTCCTGAAATCACTCCTGCTTAAGGATTTCAGAAACATAGCCCATCTGTAATGCAAAGCTTCAATCAGTTTCAGTGAAACTTCCGGATTACAGCTTTTTCCGTCGGAGTGTTCAGCCCAGACAGCTTCCCGGTATGGATTAATAACGGGAGTTTTCTCCGTCAGAGCAAG
>JAEUSI010000036.1:0-26205 GCA_016788375.1 Ignavibacteria bacterium
AGACTTTCCCGAAGATAAAAGTGACGGGATAAATTTGCCGTAATCATCAATAAGGGGTCCGCTTCCGTAAATTCCCCTTCCGTCCGAATTAAATCCATAAATTTTATTTCTTGAATTTACAAAGAACTCTTCGCCTGCGCTTTCTGTAAAATTAAATGCGATAGCCTGCGATTTGCCGGTTGTGTCAAGACCTATATTGACGGGAAACCCTTTCAGCGGGCGGATCTGATTGCTTCCGAGTGAAACACTGAATTCCATAAGAGTATCAATGACAGTAAATCCGGAAATTACAATATTATTATTTGTAAGCGAATAGCTTAAAGAATTCGGATTAGAAGTCGGACTGAATGAATTAAGATAGATGTATGTTGGAACCTGATGATATCCGTAAAACCAGTAATCAACAGCCGTTCCGTCACCGGTGACAGGACCGAAATACGTATTATATGTTACGCCGATTTCCTGGGCGCCTTTTGCTTCTTCAAGATCAACACCTCTGCGAGTAATATTATTGTTTACCGTATTTGAAATCAGATTTGAATCAATTACACTTTCATCTATGTGCCAGATAAGAATGCCGCCTTTATAATTATTATCCTGATTAATCAGACCCGGGAGACTCCAGTCGAAATTTTCCACATCAGTAATATTCCCGTTCAGCAGATAAAGGCTGGTATAGGCATTTGAATAAAAAAATCCGTTTTCAAGATCCTGAAGGTAAACAGCGGAGTCATAATACTGCCTGTTGTGAGAATAAACAGTCTGGCCGTTGTTTTCCGGGTCTCTGTTTCTGTTTTCTATAAGAAAATATTCTTTGCTGTTTATCAGTACTTTAAAGACGGATGAATCTCTTGCAATATTCTTTGAACTTGCGGGAATTTTAAAACTGCCTGAATCAGAAGATATCACCACCGGTTCAACCCATCCGAGAAATATTTTTTCCCAAGCAGAAGGTTCGGGCGGAAAAATACCGTTGTAACTGAAAAGAGACTGACCATCCATAAGACCGAATCTGCCGATGGCAGTCTTTCCGTTCGAAGTATTAAACAAATCAGGAAGACCTAAATAACTTCCGAAGCTTGCGGCAAAAATTCCGTTTACTCCGAGTTCAACAAGGAAAGTTCCGGAAACCAGCTGAAGTTCGCGAAGTTCCGTTGACGGTATAATCATAGAATTTGTAATTCTGAATCCGTCATTTGTCAGATAACCTGTATTCCCGATTTCAAGAAGATTTTTCGGACCGAGATAAACAGAAGGAATATCATAAGGAGTCGGATCATATCCGTAAACAGAAATAAGATCTATGTCTCTGCCGACTCCGGCATGAAAAATTACAAATGCAGTATTAGCTGGATCATATTTTGAAAAATTAATAAAACTGTCTGCTCTTGCCCATGAATCATTGAAAAGATTTCCGAGTTTAGCGTTATTCTGATTTTTCTGCGGCGAATAACTTTCCATTTTATTGGGAAGATTAATAACCGTGCTGTACAGATCAAAGCTGATATTAACTTTGCCTTTTGAAGCTTTGCTGAAATAATTTTTCAGGAATTCCAGGTGATCGGCAAAGTAAGAACTGTCATATGGCGGCGCATCAACAACTGTATCTCTGCCTGTTGACTGATTATAATATTTATCAGACAAATCAAACAATCCGTCACCCGTTGTTTTAGGATCCGTATCCGGCTGAAACTGGACAAGAATGGCGACTACTTTATAATTATCGGTACCGCTGATATATTTTTTCGGAGCAATATCTTTATTTTCCCGTCCGCTCTTAACGGGATGTGATAAATTATATACGGGCTTTTTATTCTGTGCAAAAATAACATCTGATGAAATTAAAAATAAAATCAGGAAGAGAATATTTTTTGAATTCATTGTAGATTTAAATGATAAAAAACCATAGTTCAGTCTGTTAAACTATGGTTTTAGAAATATAATTTTTCAGAATCAGAATCCGACGATTAGTCCGAATCTTAATGTGCCTTCCAGAGGATGCTTTTCGTTATCATTCTGATCAATAGTGCTGATATAACTGAAATCAAATCCGTACAGGTCATATCTTAATCCTGCGCCGAGAGTGATGAAATTTCTGTTTCCGTATGACGGATCCTCGTAAAAGTATCCGGCTCTTAAAGCAACAAGCCTCGGACTGCCGTACCAGTATTCAGCTCCGACTGAAGTCTGAAACGATTTGGCAATTCCGGAGATGCCGCCTTTCCATGAAGTAAAAATAGCTTCATAAAACGGATCGACTTCACCCTGAACCAGAACAACACCGTTACTGTCAATTACAGATGCAGTCCTGTTAACAAGTAGTTTTGCAAAGTCAAAAGAAAGCGATAAATTATTAAACTCCGATTTAATGACTTTGTAATTGAATCCGAGTCTCAGCTGTGTAGGCAGCGGATCTGCCTGTGCAGCATCTACATAAGAAATTTTCGGTCCCATAGCCGAAAGATATGCTCCGAATGAAAAGGTATTTGCAAGAAACTTAGGACCTTTTACCGGTCTGTACATTGTAGCAAGACCGAATGCTGCCGAAATACCGGTACCTGTTCCTTTTTCATTACCAACCGTAAGATCGTTCGGAGATAAACGACTGTAAATAAATGTAGTTGTAATACCGCCTGCCCAGTCCTTTCCGAGCATAGTGGAATATCCGAGCGCAAGAGCCATTTCATACGCCTTGTAATTTCTGCCTTCGTCAAGATTTCCGAACTCGTCAGTGTAAATAACGTCACCGATATTAAGATAAGTCAGGCTCGCTCCTACAGTTCCGTTTATGCTTTTTATATAGGTTCTTCCGGCAATATAATCATAAAACAAATCTCCTAAATTCAAACCTGCCAGCCAGGGTGAGTGTGTGAAATTAATTTCAGTTCCTACTTTCTGATAAGCAAGTCCTGAAGGATTCCAGTGCATGGCAGTTGCATCATCCGCAATAGCAGATCCTGTCTCTCCCATTCCGCCGAACCTGGAATTAGGTCCGATAAGTAAAAACGGAACACCTGTTGAGGTGGAATTCTGTGAATATAGCTTATCACTGTTCAGAGTAAATAAACCTGTCAGACTTAAACAAACGCATACATATGCGAATGATTTTTTAAACATTTGATGTTTCTCCTTTTTGTATTTATTATTTTAACTTGGCTAATTTTCCGGTACTGCTCTTGGAATAGCTTCCGTCATTTGAATTTATTGTGATTTTGTACAAGTAAGTGCCGTTAGCAATGGCATCTCCGTCGGTATCTGACCCGTCCCAGTCAATATTCACGAACTTATCAGTAATATTGGTCTTATTCAATTCTTTTATTAATCTTCCGCTGACCGTGTAGATTTTAATATCAGCTGTTATTGGATTGTCAAAATTATGCTGAAATATGAATGTCGTATTATCAGACATCGGATTCGGATAATTATATACATTTTCCAGTTCAAGGTTGTCACTGCTTTTAACATTAAAATCAATAACTTCAGAACTGAAATTGTTGTAAGTATCCCAGGCATTCAGCTGCAGTTTATACTTCCCGTCCTGAAGATTCTGCATCTGATATTCAACCGAACCTGTCTGAAATCCTGATGTGCTTACATATAAATTTGTAAGGTCTATTTTATTGTTTTCATCATCATTAAGGACAGCTTCAATTCTGTGTCCTATTGTTCCGGTAAGATTAATTCCGTTTTCATCCGTAATATCCGCAATCAATTTCGGATTCTGATTTAACATATCTCCGGAACGGAAATTTCTGTTATCCATATAAATCTTTATCTCAGGACCCGTAGAATCTGCTTCTGCTGTCGAATCCAGTCCGCTCATTATGAAATTATCAGAATATCCCGTACCGTCGGAATAACTGTTCTTGAAATATGAAATTATCTTGCCTCTTCCCGGACTGTAGGAAATGTCTCTTGGAACTACAAAATTTATTGTCCATTTTCCATCAGCAACTGCTGTCTTGCCTTTATAAATAATACCGCCGTCTTTTATATAATTAAAATCAAACCCGAAATCATTAATGTAAATATTCTTATTAACGTCATATACAGCTATATCTATGTCACCGTTGTAATTATTCCAGAATGTGGAATCTGTCTTCAGCACACTGCCCGTGATTTTAATCCTCTGTAGAGCTTTCATGTTGAAAAGGCTGCTGCCCGGCACGTTATTTATACTGTCTATTCTTGTAAAATACTGCGGCACTCCGAGCCGGAGTGTCGGATCACATAAAAGCGCATACTTTAAGTCATTGTCACTGTAAAGAGTCTGTTTTACATTGAACAAAGCCTTTCCGAGTCTTACGGGAAGATTCAGAGTGTCCTTTTTATAAATATTATCATACAGCAGATTGTTGAAAATTGCATTCTGCGATGCATAAACCGGTCTTACTGCCGCTACAACGCCTATTGCTCCTTTATCCTGCAGATTCACAAGCTGCTCGCCTGCGCTCAGCAGATACGGGTCATCCCATCTTGCAAGATCACAGCTTGCGATTGTGATAAAAGGATATTTGTTTTTATTGTTTAAAAGCGGAATGCTGACCTGCCTTACGAATACATGTTCATGTGCCCATAAATCAACGCTTCCGTGCCCGGTATAATTTATTACAAGTTTTCCGTCATTCCAGTACTTGATGATATCATTATTTGCTCCGGGTTTTCTTCTTCCCTGAGGAGTAATTTCAGTCGGATAACTTACGATATAAACTTTTTCCTTTTTTACGTGTTTTGGTGTGTGATTCTGAGCAACTTCTTCACACTGATAGGTATGAAGATTTCCCTCGCCGCCAGTAATCTGCTCCGTAGTCCATCCGTCATCGGCAACATACATGTTGCTGTTCTTCCAGCTGTCAAAATTCACCGGATCCTGATAAGCTGCAATTTTATCCACAATAATATTTGCTTCTGCGGTTGAATTTATACAAACTCTGCCTGTTGAAAAATCAGGAATACAAGGTTCAGGCTGGTTAAGATTTTCGTTAATTTCGATAACAAAATCATCGCTGCAGTAACTTTCCACGTCATCAGAGTACAGGGAATTTTTTGCTAAAGGCGGCAACCAGTTTTTAATTCCGTTTAAATTGTAAATGTTCTTGTAATCATAGCTACCATCACCCATAAAAAAAACATAAACAGGTCTTTCAGCCCAGTTATTAAAGGCATACTTAAGAAAATTTCTTACGGCAACAGGATCCTGAATGCCGTTCGAAAATTCATTGTATATTTTTTCAATATCCAGTACTACGGTATTTATTCTGTCAGGACCTGGTGTCTCTCTGAGAGCTTTTAATCTGTTTGCGGCAGGAACAAATTCTTTAGGCGCAATAATAATAAACGATGCTCCCGATATAAATTCGCCTTTCAGATTCTGATTGGGAATTTTTGAAGAAACAGAAACTGGAGTTTTGTAATTATTATCGCCTATAATATAAAATTCTTTAGGATTTCCCTCGATATTCTCAGACTGGAATGTTACGGCAGAACCTGAAAAAGATAAAGGATTTATTAATTTCACGTCTTCCTGCTTTGTACAGTCGAATATTTTCACAGACTGCGAGGAAAAATTGTTAATCCTGTATTCAACTGCTGTGTTTGTATCAGGCGAATTGAATCTAAGCTGATTATTGTCAGCAGTAAATGCCCTGTCAAAGAATAATTCGTAATAATCATAATAGCCGGAGACATTTGACGAATTCCCGTTTTGAGATGGAAGAGAAGCTTTAAAATTTATGCTTGTTCTTCCCGGAAGAAGCGGATAATAAACTCCAAGCGGGTTATTGTCTATGTATGAAAGGTTAACATGTGAATAACCTGCGACTCCGAGCACCTGCTGATTTATAATAAAATTTGAATTTAAATCTTCAAGTCTCCATATTGTATTTATCGGATAATATGAACCGTTTCCGAATCTGAATCTGAAATTCACATAGCTGCCTGCAATATAACCTTTAAGTTCTTTATTAAAAATAAAAGCACCGTTTAAACTGATTCTCTGACTGACCCATAGATAACCGGTAGCCCCGAGATTGTTTACTTCAGGTTCTTCAAAAAATCTGTCTTTAAAACTTGCAAGCGGCGTAAGACCGGAAATATTCGGTGAATTGACGGATGGCATCCTCTGACCGTTTGTCCCTCCGAATGTAATCCAGTAAAAATTTGATGCTGAAAACTGATGCAGCTTGTGTTTGTATGTCTTTAAAGCAGGATCATAAATCCATTCATTCGGACTCCTACCGTAAAAAAGTATATAATCTCCGTTGTCAAAACTTCCGTCTTCCTGCCCTTCAACATAAATTTTATTTTCCAGCAAATCATCTGGAACGATTACCGAGTTATTGTAAGGCAGTTCTGAGCCTCCGTTTCCGTATATTTTAATTGTTCTCGGATCAATTCCGTTAACATTAACGGATTTAGACTGCAGATAATTCTTGTCAATCCTGTATATGCCGGATTCCTTAATTTCAATTTTATAAAAATCGCCGGAAGCCAGAACACTGTTTTTAACAGGTGAATCGCCTGTTTTATTAAACTCGGCAGTTGACCAGTTTGCGGCAATATCCGAATTGATTGTAATGCCGGAAAAGAAATTCCGTTCTTCATTGCTGAGACTTTTTGAAGAATAAACCGGAGTTCCGCCGAATATAACTTTTACGCGCAAATAAGTATATCTTTTAACTGTTCCTGTTACCGGATTATACTGTACAGGGTATAAATTCAAAAATCCTATATACCTGTTTCTCAAAACACCTGTCTGCTTAACTTCAGCTGCTTCACCCGGAAAGAAAAAATTTGAAGAATAGACTTTATCATCCTTTATATAATCCGGAACATATTCCGGCTTATCGTTTTTATTTTTACTTTTATCACTGATTCTGAACACCGGGACAGGACTAATTTCAGTTCCCTGTATTTCTTCATATCTGGAATCTGTTATCTCTGCTCTGCTTATATTTCCCGAAGGGAAAAATAATGGAAATGATCTGACTTTTATGTCCGGACTTCCTTTTGGAAAATTTCCGTCCGCGGCATTTAAAAAACCTGATTTGCCTTCGAAAACCGGTGAATATTCAATTTCTATAAAGGACTCGCCCGATGAAATAATCTTATAATCAATATTGTTCTGAACCGGAAGATCCTTTAACTGTGAAAAGAGATTATTTTCAGGAACAACCGAAAAAATCACTGCAAGAATAAAATAAACAGTCCTTTTTGTTTTAAATAACGCTTCGATTATCATGTTTTAAGATTAGTAGTGATGAAATGATTTAATACAAAAAACAATAATACATTATTAAAATTGCACATATAAACGGAATTTTTTGTAAAATTTACAGACAAAAAAAACCATTTGTTAAAGATGCAGAGTAATATCTTTAAAAAATGGTTTTAAATTGAATTTTACAATATTATAATATAAAGAGTTAAAAAATAAATAATCGATAAAAAAAACTCTATATATTATCTCCTGAAAGGTTTTTATTTAATACAAATATATTACTAGTAATTTCTAAAGTCAATGCTCAATAATAAAAATCAGCTACTGACTTTTTTCTTGGTCAGTCCCATTTTTTCAAGAACATCAAGATGATTAAGAGCATTTTTAGCGGCTTCCTGTTCAGCCTGTTTCTTGGATTTTCCTTTTCCGATACCCAGACTCCTTTTATTTACAAACACTTCAACGGTAAACAATTTATTGTGTTCCGGACCTTCTTCTTTTATTACAGAGTATTCGGGAATAAAATCAGTATGTGCCTGAACATATTCCAGAAATTTGCTTTTATGATTTTCGTCAAACTGATTAAGCCATTTTATGTCAAGCTTTTTGAATATCTCTTCATTCAGGAACTCTTTCGAAGCTTCATATCCGGAATCCATAAATACCGCACCCACAAGGGCTTCATATGCATCGGATAAAATCGTATCATAACCGTCTTCTATGGATTTTTTTGCAGTAAAGGAAGCAAGTAAAAATTCCTGCAACCTTATATTTTTCGCGCGTTCAGCAAGAAATTTCTTGTTTACAAGGATAGACCTGAATTTTGTCAGATCCCCTTCTTCGTTTAAGGGAAAATTTTTATATAAATACTCTGCAACCACAAGATCAAGAACTGCATCCCCAAGGAATTCAAGTCGTTCGTTTGAAATAATTCCGATTTTAAGCGGATTGCTTTTAACCTTAAGAAATGATCTGTGTGTAAGAGCCGTAATAAAATAGTTTTTATCTATTATCTTATAATGAATTGATTCCATAAAGTCTTCAAAATCAATTTCATTTGATTCGGCTGCTGAGGTTTTTTCAGGTTTATGCTCTTTGTACCGGGGTAAGAATTTTTTTAATTTCTTTTTAAGTATATCAAACATGTCTTATAATAGAATAGTGAAAAGAATTCAAGACTCGAATTTTCTGAACACTATTGCTGTGTTATGCCCTCCAAATCCCGAGTTTTCGGATAAAACGGTTTTTACATCTTTCTTTAATGCAGTATTTGTAACATAGTTAAGATCGCATTCCGGATCCTTCTCCTCGTAATTAATTGTCGGAGGAATTATACCGTTTTTTAAAGTAAGTATTGAAGAAATTGCTTCAATTGCACCTGCAGCTCCGAGAAGATGACCTATCATGGATTTTATCGAATGCACCGGAATTTTATAAGCTCTTTCCCCGAAAATATTTTTAATTGCAAGAGTTTCATTTTTATCATTGTAATATGTAGAAGTACCGTGAGCATTTATAACATCGATATCATTAACAGTCATACCGGAATTTTTAATTGCCTGTCTGATTGCTCTGCCTACTCCTTCACCTTCTGGTGCCGGTTCCGTAATATGAAATGCATCGGCTGTAAGCCCGAATCCTGTAATTTCAGCATATATGTTTGCACCTCTTGATTTTGCAAATTCAAGTTCCTCAAGGACAAGAGTCGCACTTCCTTCACCCATAACAAAACCGTCCCTGTTTTTTTCAAACGGTCTTGATGCTTTCTGAGGCGCATCATTTCTTGTGGATAATGCTTTCATGGAATTAAATCCTCCGACTCCCATAGGACAGATCACTGCTTCAGAGCCGCCTGTGACCATGATATCGGCATCGCCTCTTTCTATCAGCATAACGGAATCTGCAATTGAATGCGCAGAAGTTGTGCAGGCGGAAATAGTCGCATAATTAGGACCTTTAAGTTTGTACTTCATTGAAATTCTTCCTGCTGCTATATCTGCAATAAGCATCGGGATAAAGAAAGGGCTTATTCTGTCCGGATTGCCGTCCCTTTTATAGAGATTAATCTGCTGATTATGGTAAGTCCACATTCCGCCGATTCCTGAACCGAATACGACGCCTGCTCTTTCAAGATCCGTTTTTTCCAGATTGATACCGGAATCGTTCAAAGCTTCTTCTGTTGAAGCAAGCGCATATTGTGTAAAAGGATCAACTCTCTGAGAAAGCTTTTTATCCATGTAATTCAACGGATCAAATCCCTTCAGTTCTGCAGCAAATTTGGTATCAAAGTCTGCAGTGTCAAAGTAAGTTATATAATCCACGCCGCTTTTCCCGGCAATTAGATTTGACCAGAAATCCTTAATATTCAAACCTATAGGACTGACTACACCGATTCCCGTTACTACTACTCTTCTCTTCATTAATGATAAAAATTAATCGGATTTTTTTTTAATTTATTTCGCTGCGATTTTTTCTGAAATGTATTTTACTGCATCTCCAACCTTCTGTATTTTCTCTGCATCTTCATCCGGAATTTTTATGTCAAATTCCTCTTCAAATTTCATTACAAGTTCAACTGTATCAAGTGAATCTGCTCCTAAGTCATTAATAAACGACGCATCAGAAGTCACTTTGGAATCTTCAACTCCTAATTTGTCAATAACTGCAATTTTTACCTTTTCTTCAATTTCAGCATTTGTCATTTTGATTATTTCTCCTGTTATTAGATTTTTAAAATTTTTTTGGATGTAATATAGTTAAATATAAAAATCTTTTAAAGTAATTTTATTTTGCTGTTTAAAAAAAAATACCCGGGTCTTCTGTTTCTTTTCAGAAGTTTCCTTCAATAAAAATGGTTGATTGTCCGGAATTCTAAAACAATTCAACTCCGGAAAATCAAAACAATTTTATCTGATCACCAAAAAGAATTAAATTACATTTAAGGAATTAATATTTAGATTCATTCTGAAGTAAAGGTCTTCTTACTATAAATCCTTCATAAATCGGGTATCTGCCGTGAACCACATTATTAAAAATATTAACACCATTGTTTTCCTGATTTGTACCTGCCCACCATGCCATTGCATATAATTCATCATTGTAATGAATTATATATTCGAAAATAATCACATGCCCGTTCCATATTATCAGATCTCCTTTCCTGAAATCAGTTTCTGAATTTATTTTCACAACCGGCAGGATATCAGCAAATTTAGCGGTGTCCATAAGATCATATGTAAGAGGGTAATCATCCGGACATTTGAATCCGGCTTTGTAAAGTACATTCATCGCAAAAATATTGCATTTTGTAGTGCTGTCTGTAATGATTAATTCATTATCAAGCCAGTAGAGATAGGAAGAATCTTCCTCTCTTGAGTACATTGGATTCTTCTGCTCATTAATAGCTGCAGTGCTTATCCTTTCGGAAATTAATCCGGAATTCTCTGTAAAAACATTTTTTGATTCAGGTTCAGTTTTTATTTCATCTGAAACTCCTTCTTTTTCATTTCCGGAAGAACCTGAACAGCCGTAAACGGCAATCAGAAGTGATATTGCAGTTAAAGTTAATAAACGATAATGCATATATTTATAAATTCAGAATCTGAATGCTGCAGAATATTTATTTTAAAAAAGAAATTAGTCTTTCTTTTTATTTTTTAAAATTCAGGCTGTCCAGTTTTTCATCAAGGATATTTCTAAGACTGTCAAGCTGAATCTGAAAAGTCCTGAGTTTAACTTCTCTTTTATCAAGATCGTGCTCTTTATTAAGAATCCGTGTTTCGCGGTCATCCATGGACTTTTCAAATGTGGCTTTATCCCAGTATCCGATATCTTCAAAGTATCCCTTGAAAAGAAAATTATGCTTCAAAGCTTCCATATTCTGATAAAAACTGAATGAACCCATTTCAAGATTTTCCGCAGTTGAATTTGATTTTGAAACTATCATTTTTATGTTCTGGGCAAAAACAGTATCTGTAAGGAGCGTTCCGACAAGGCTTTCGCTTGAATTTATTTTACCGGTAATATCTTCGATATTCTGTGTAATTACGACAATGCTTTTATTAAGCCCGGCAATATCTTGTGAAACAGATTCAATGACACCCGATGCCTGTGTAAGTATTTTATTTATGTTTTTCGATGAGCCGGCAAAGTTTGCCATCAATGAATCAAGATTATTGAAAATATCTGAATTGTTTATGAGCTTTCCGATTGTACCGTCACCGTTATTGACTTTTTCGATAATCTGAGACAGATTCCTTGTAAGGTTTTCGGCATCTTTGGTTGTCTGATTAAGATTATCCATAATGTCACCGATGGATAATGGTTTCAGCGCATGAAGCGAATCACCGTTTTCAATTGAAGGACTTGATGGAGTTCCGGAAGAAATGGAAAGTACTTTATTGCCTACAAGACCGTCTGAATTTATTGAAGCTTCCGAGTCTTTTTTTATAAACTCTTTGACCTTGTTTACAATACTCATATTAACTTTTACTTTGTCCGATGACATTATTTCAATAGATTTTATAGTCCCGACGTTTATACCTGCAAACTGAACAGAATTACCCTGGGTTAATCCGCTTACATTCTGAAAAACCGCGTGAATATCAAATGTTTTAGTGAACAGGTTATCTTTACCTCCCACGTAGAATATTGCAAATAGAAACAGTGCAAGCCCTAAAACTATAAAGATTCCCAGCTTTATATATTTTGATTTATTTAATCCCATACTTATTAAAACTAAAATTTATAAAATTATTTTAAATCCGGTTAAATTTATATTATTATTTGTCAGGAAAATTCAAAAAATCCCCTGACGAATTCATCTTCGGATTTTTCGAGTTCATCATAACTTCCCATTGCTGTTATTTTACCTTCTTTTAAAACTATGATTCTGTCGGCAACCAGCTTAGCGCAAGGTATATCATGAGTCACAATTAATGAAGTAACATTAAACTTCTTCTGCATTTCAAGTATAAGGTGACTTATTTCATTTGATGTAACAGGATCAAGACCCGTCGTCGGTTCGTCATAAAGTATTATTTCCGGATCAAGCATTAGCGTTCTTGCAAGCGCTATTCTTTTTTTCATACCGCCCGATAGTTCTGAAGGCATTTTATCGACAGCATCAGACAAACTTACGTTTTTCAGGGCTTCCTCTACTTTCGGTGTAAGATCTGATTTTTTATAATCAGGTTGTCTGATAACGGGAAATTCTAGATTTTGTCTCACAGTCATTGAATCATACAATGCACCGCTCTGGAAAAGAAAACCTATTCTTCGTCTTATAAGATTTTTTTTATCCTCAGGTAAATTTGTAAATTCCTCTCCGAAAACTTTTATAGTTCCTTTGGTCGGAATAAGAAGTCCAATAATGCACTGAAGGATCACAGATTTTCCTGTTCCCGATTTGCCGAGCAATACTATTGTTTCACCTTTTGAAATTTCAAGCTCTATGTCTTCCAGAACCGTGTAATCACCGAATGATTTCTGAAGACCGGAAATTTCCAGTACAATATCACCGTTTGCTCCGTTATTATCCATTTTTGTTGTAAGGCAAAATAAACTCTAATTGATTTTTAAACTATATACAAAGCCAGAGTATTTCATAAACAAAAAAACATCCTCTGCTTAAAAAATAATGGAAGTTAGCTGAACCATGACCATATCTATCAGTATTACAAGCAGGGACGAAATAACAACTGCAGTATTAGCTGCAATACCGACGCTTTCAGTTCCTCTGTCTGCATTATATCCTTCATAGCATCCGACTACACCGATACTGAATCCGAACAGAAATGTTTTTACTACCGCAGGAATTATATCCTTTAAATCAATGCTTGAAAATGAATTTATCATAAAAAGTTCTAAACTGGTGGAGTTGGTCAGATTAACTGCTATAAAACCTCCAAACAGAGCAATAGAATCTGCAAGAATTACAAGCAGCGGAAGCATCAGTGTGGTTGCTATTACACGGGTAACAACGAGATATTTAAACGGATTTGTGCCTGAAACTTCCATAGCGGAAATCTGTTCAGTTACTTTCATCGAACCGAGTTCAGCTCCGATACCGGAACCGATTTTGCCGGCAAAGATAAGCGAAGAAATCACAGGACCGATTTCCAGAATAACCGCAAGTGCAACCATTGACGGAACAAGTGATTCAGCCCCGAATTTATTGAGTGTCGGAACGGACTGAAGCGTTAAAGTCAGTCCGATAATAAAACCGGTTATGGCAATAAGCCCGAAAGATTTATATCCGATTTCATAAAACTGTTTCAGTGATTCAACAAATTCAAACGGAGGTCTGAAAATTCCTTTTAAGCATTTTAATGCAAACACGGAAAGCATTGCAACTTTCAGGAATAAGGATTCAACAGATTCCGGAAACTTAAATCTGAATTTTTTAACATCCTGTAACTGTGAAGTCTTTGTATCTGCCGCCATTTGAAAATTTAATTTTATATAATACTAGTACTGTTTTTTATTCCTGATTTTAGATTCAATAAAAGGATTTGCAATGCCGATAGTTATCCCGGTGGAAAAATCCAGAACATCCGAACCGTTTACTACAAAAGTATATCTTACCTTTAAATTAGGGTAGAACAATAATTTGAAATTTCTTATCGAATATCCGTAGGAAATTTCGGGGAAATATCCTGTATTTGTAAAATTAGTATAATACCCCGCTCCGAGTGAAATTACGGAAGTTCCCTGAAGCATATTGGAAGGTTTAATTCCAGTTTTCAGAAGGAAATCATGTTTCAAACCCGCCCTTACAGTGCTTTTTTTGTCTGAAATAAAAAGATATGAATAGTCAATTGAAATTCTGTTTTCCCCGAAATCACCGAAACCGACTGAAAATTCTTTAGTCAGCCCGCCGGCAATTTTATCGTTCTGAAAAAGCACAATCGGATTAAAAAGATACAAAAAAGATAATGTCCCGATTACAAGAGGAAGTGTAGCGTTTGAAGTTTCGGATTTATCCGCTTTATAAAACGAATTATTTTTATTTACCGGAAAGGAAAAATTATCTGAATTAAACTGAGAGTAAACTATATTATTAACAATAAAAAAAAGTAAAACTGTATTTAGAATAAAGAGCTTTTTCATAATTTATTTCAGCTTGCTTCCATAATATCCGTAATTGAATTATAAAATGCATCGTATAAATCTCTGAGTGATAAATCAATATCGAAATTTATTTTTAATCTGCTGCCGCCTGTCTCACCAATCTGAACTGCATCCACTCCGTTACCTTCTGCAATATCAATAATTTTTTTTGCGTTGCTCTTGTCGGCCGAAACTATAATACAGCTCTGTGTTTCAGCAAACAAATGAAAATCCTTGCGCGGATTATTGTAATCAAGTGAAATCTGACAGCCAGTAAAGCAGCCCGCATTCATAATGCAGCATTCGGCAAGTGCAACTGAAATTCCTCCGTCCGAAACATCATGAGCAGAATTAATAAGTGAATTTCCGATCAGATTCAATACAACGCCATGAAGTTTTTTTTCATAATCCGGATCAATATCCGGCGCATCACCTTCAGTCAGATTATGGATTGTATTCATATACTCACTTCCTCCGATATATGAATCCATTCTGCCTAAAACAAGGACTGCATCATTTTCTTTCCGGAAATAGCTCTGCATTATTTTATCCGGATCTTCAATTAAGCCGAGCATTCCAATGACTGGAGTAGGGTATACGGCATTATCTTTAGACTGATTATAAAAGCTCACATTGCCGCCAGTGACGGGAGTTTCCAGAATCCTGCATGCATCGCCGATACCTCTGACGGCTTCGCTGAACTGATAATAAACTTCCGGATTATACGGATTGCCGAAATTCAGACAGTTTGTAATCGCCAGCGGTTTAGCCCCGGTGCAGACAACATTTCTCGCACTTTCGCAAACGGCGATCTGACCTCCTTTATAAGGATTAAGGTAAACATATCTTCCGTTACAGTCTGTTTTAACCGAGAGGGCTTTATTTGTGTCTTTGATTCTGATTACTGAAGCGTCACAACCCGGAAGAAGAATTGTGTTTGTTCTGACCTGTGTATCATATTGCCTGTATACCCAGTTTTTATTTGCAATATTCGGTGTAGAAAGTAGCTTCAATAAAACATGATTCAAATTATCCGGAGAAGCAGTTTTCTCAAAATCAAAATTCCTTTTCACTGATAAATAGGCAGGTTCTATTGATTCTCTTTTATAAACAGGAGCACCGCCTCCAAGTACAAGTTCGAATGCCGGGACATCTGCTTCAAGCTTTCCCTTATAAAACACTTTTACATTCTTCTCACCAGTAACTTTCCCAATTTCCGAACAGTTTAAATCCCATTTTTCAAAAATATCCGCAGCTGTTTTTTCATAACCTTTTTTGATCACGACAAGCATTCTTTCCTGAGATTCTGAAAGCATTATTTCGTAAGCTGACATATTTTTATCCCGGAGAGGAACCCTGTCAAGATAGATTTCCATTCCGCATTTGCCTTTAGCGCTCATTTCCGTTGTCGAACATGTAATGCCTGCAGCTCCCATATCCTGAATACCGGCAACAGCTCCGGATTTAATAACTTCCAGCGTTGCTTCAAGAAGAAGTTTTTCGGTAAACGGATCACCAACCTGAACATTCGGTCTTTTGGATTCGGATTCTTCGGAAATTTCTTCGGATGCAAATGTAGCACCGTGTATTCCGTCTTTGCCGGTTGAAGATCCTACAATAAAAACAGGATTCCCCATTCCGCCTGCTTCTGCTGTTGCAGTTTCATTATGCCTGACAATACCTACTGCCATTGCATTAACAAGAGGATTGTCATGATAACATTCTTCGAAATAAACTTCGCCGCTTACAGTCGGCACACCGAAACAGTTTCCGTAATCACCGATACCTTTAACTACATTTTTAAAAAGGTATTTTGACCTGTCGGTTTTGAGAAGTGAACTGCTGCTGTCAATCTTTCCGAATCTGAGAGAATTCAGAGCCGCAACAGGTCTTGCTCCCATTGTAAAGATATCCCTGAGAATACCGCCGACACCTGTAGCCGCACCCTGATAAGGTTCTACTGCTGACGGATGATTATGAGATTCAATTTTAAAAGCAACCGCAAGTCCGTCACCTATATCAACCAGCCCTGCATTTTCTTCGCCGGCGGAAACAAGCAGCCTGCCTCCGCTGCGGGGAAGTGTTTTCAGCTGAAGAATCGAGTTTTTATAAGAACAATGCTCGCTCCACATAACGGAAAATATCCCGAGTTCAGTATAAGTCGGAATCCTTCCGAGTATTTTAAGAATTCTTTCATACTCTTCTTCAAGAAGTCCGAATTTTTTTGCCAGCTCAATATTAACTTCAGGCTCTTTCATTTTAATGCTAATTTATTCAGCCGGAATAAATTTATCGTATTCCCTGCAAATTTTAATTACTGCTTCGGCAGCATGTTCAATTGATCTGATTTTGCATTTTGTATCTTCGAAATTATAATCACCGCCGTGACAGGGAATTCCCAGAAAGAAACAGTATTCTGTCTTATGTTTGTATACATCCACTTCATCTTCATTCGCTACGGGATCGGGACAGTCAGCATAAATATCATAACTGAAACCGTCCAGAACTTTTACAAGAAATTTCCTGACAATGTGAGACTGGCATTTTTCAATTACGAAATCCTTGTCTGTAGGTGTTCCGGTGACATCAATTACAATAACCAGATCATTCTTCTTCACTTCCTTTGCAACCTGTCTTGCTCCCCGCATGTCAATTTCTTCGTCCGGTGTAAGTTCTATTCTGACATAGTCAAAATTAATTTCACCGCTGAAGAATGCTTTCACAGCAGTGTATACTCCCGCATAATTATCCAGATAACCAACATAGCTGTCGCCTTCGATCCGGAGATTTACTCTTTTATAGTTTGTGTCAGCATGAGCCGAAATGAATATCATAATAATAATTTATTAAAATCTTTTTTATAAAATAAGGAAGTACCTGATGCAACCAGCAGGGGATTAAACAGAACATTTATAACTGGAAGAAAAGTAAGAATAAAAGCTGCTGCTCCGAATCCTGCAGTGAGTGTTTTTTCCGAACCTATTATTCTGAGCTTGTGTCTGAAACTGACCAGTCTTCTAGAAAGTGGATAATCCATATAATCCAGTGAATTATAATAAAAGGAAAATATACTTCCGGTTACGAGTGAAACCGTATTACCGATCATCGGAATAAAGTTAATCATAAAAACGGGAATCATAACTGCAATATAAAAAAGTATTTTCTTTAGCTCTTCCCTGATGCTGATCAGTGCTTCTTCAAAAGCACCCGCACTGTTTTCAAGTTTCTGTAAATATTCCATCTCTTCTATCAAAGCAGAAATTTTCTCATTGAACGGTGCAGCTACTATTCCGCCGAAAATAACAAATGCAAAATAACAGATAAGCAGAACCAGCAGAAAGGAAACAGCCTTCATAATAAAATTCATAATTACAAACAGTACATTATGATATTCATTTGAATCAATAATACCTGCAGTTTTACCCGTGACATAGCCGTAAGTATAATAAAAAATTGTCCCGTATATGATCAGATTTATAATTACCGGGACAATTGAATAAAGAATCAGCTTCGGATATTTAAAAAATAATTTTATGCATCTGAAGGGATAAAAGAATCCAAATATAAAATTATTCATACATTCTTTTATTATAATTACAAAAGTTTAATGCATAAGGCAGTCAGCAGCAGATTTAAAAATCCCGTTAAAAAAAATTCTGTATATTATGCTTTTCTGAATTTATCAGTAAGGTCGAGCTTTTCCCATGTGAAATCCTTGTCATTTCTGCCGAAATGTCCGTATGCTGCAGTCTTTCTGTATATAGGTCTCTTAAGGTCAAGTTTTCTTATAATACCTTTGGGAGTAAGATCGACAGTCTTTTTTATAAGTTCTGATATTTTTGCATCAGGCAGTTTTCCGGTTCCGTAAGTATTGACATAAATGGAAACAGGTTCGGGGACACCTATTGCATAAGAAACCTGAATCATGCATTCGTCTGCAAGTCCCGAAGCCACAATATTTTTTGCAATATATCTTGCTGCATATGCTGCGCTTCTGTCTACCTTTGAAGGATCTTTCCCGGAAAATGCACCGCCTCCGTGCGGAGCTTTTCCTCCGTAGGTATCTACGATAATCTTTCGTCCGGTAAGTCCCGTGTCTCCGTGAGGTCCGCCGATTTCGAACATGCCTGTCGGATTTACATGGTACTTTGTTTTTTTATCAATGAGATCGCCGGGTATAACTTTTTTAATCAGATTTTCGATTACATCTTCCTTGATTTTTCTCTGGGTTACACCGGGGTCATGCTGTGTTGAAACTACAATAGCGTCAATTCTTACAGGTTCGTTCCTGTCATTATACTCTACCGTAACCTGAGATTTTGAATCGGGTCTTAAATACGGCATAATTGAATTTTTCTGTTTCCTTATATGCGCAAGTTCTTTCATAAGTCTGTGCGCATAAATAAGAGTCATCGGCATGTATTCCTTTGTTTCCTTTGTTGCATATCCGAACATCATTCCCTGATCTCCCGCTCCTCCGGTATCAACACCTCTGGCTATATCCGGAGACTGCTTGTTAATTGCCGACATTACGTTAATGGAATGATGATCAAATCTGTAATCACCTTTTGTATAACCGATATCTTCAACTACTTCTCTTACAATTTTCTGAATATCTGCATAATGAGTTGTTGTAATTTCACCTCCGACAAGCACCAGACCGGTTGCGCAGAAAGTTTCGCATGCTACCCTTGCGTCCTTGTCGTTTTTAAGAATATCATCCAGCACTGCGTCTGATATCTGATCACTAACTTTGTCCGGATGTCCTTCGCTTACTGACTCCGACGTAAAAAAATAAGACATTTATTTATTTCTCCTTTTTGAGATTTATTTTGATTTTATTATTGGTAAAAAATTATTTAAACAGGATTTAAAACTTAATCTTTCAGACTGTCAAGAACTATTTCAGCAACATCCCTGACTTTCACTTCATCGCTTTTTTCCTTTGCCTTCACTCCGTCTGTAAGCATCGTCATACAAAACGGGCAAGCGCTTGCAATCGTTTTCGCACCAGTGCTCAGCGCTTCTTCCGCTCTTTCAATATTCACTCTTTTACCTTCATTCTCCTCAAGAAACATTCTCCCGCCGCCAGCTCCGCAGCAGAAACCCCTGTCCCTTGTTCTTGTCATTTCAACAACATCAAGACCTTTAATGCTTTCGAGCGAATTTCTGGGAGAATCATAAACATTGTTGTATCTTCCGAGGTAACAGCTGTCGTGGTAAGTTACTTTTTCTTTAATTTCCTTTCCGGGAATTATCTTTTTTTCTTTAATCAGATTGTCAATATATTCAGTGTGATGAGTCACATCCAGCTCAATGCCGAATTTACCGTATTCATTTTTTAAAGTGTGCATGCAGTGAGGACAAGCAGTCACTACTTTTTTTACATTATACTTTTTCAGTGTATCTGCATTCTGCTGTATAAAATTCTGAGCAAGAAACTCATTCCCCAGCCTTCTGGCAGGATCTCCGGTGCATTTCTCTTCGCTTCCCAAAACTCCGTATTTAACACCAGCCCTGTTAAGTAATTCCGCAAAAGACTTTGTAACGTTCCTGTATCTTTTATCAAAAGCTCCTGCACAGCCGGACCAGAAAACAACATCAACTTCATCTGCGCTTCCTAATGAAGACAGTTTTTTTAAATGATTTGCTTTTCCTTCTTTTGAAAGCTCTTCGCTCAATTCATCAATCCAGTCATTTCTCTGTTCAGCTCCGAATGCCCATGGAGATTCATTGTTTTCCATATTTCTGAACACAGTATTCATTTCTGACGGAAATTCCGATTCCATCATTACAAGATTTCTCCTCAAATCAATAATAGGCGTTATGTGATCGATCATAACGGGACATTCCTGAACACAAGCCATGCAGGTCGTGCATGCCCATAGTTCCTGCGGAGAGATATAATCATGAACAAGATTTTTGTTCAATCCCGGATTATCTTCTGATTTATTCAGTACGAGAGGACCTTTCTCTTCGGTTCTTTTCCTGATCTTGGTAACAATAAGTTTAGGATTCAGAAGTTTTCCGGTTGTATTAGCGGGGCAGACCGAAGTACATCTTCCGCATTCAGTGCATGTATATCCGTCAAGAATGTTTTTCCATGTTAAGTCTTCTATATCCTTTGCTCCGTATTGTACAATTGATTCATCTTCAAAGTTAATCGGTTTGAGAACTATGCCCTGATAAGGAATTTTGTAATTTGAAAAAAAAGTATTTGGAACTGATGAAAGCACATGAAAGTGTTTTGAGTATGGAAGATAATTCAGGAATATCAGAACAATAATTATATGTAACCAGAAAAATAATTCGTAAACAGTATGAGAACCCCCGCTGAAATATGAAGCAATATATGCTGAAACTGGCCTGTAACCTTCGGAATTACCCAGCAGTATTTTTTCGACGCTCATACCGAACATTGTAAACATAACGAGCGCTATCATTAAAAGAATAAAACTTGCGTCAAGCCTTGCAGAAGTTTCAACTTTAAGTCTTTCGGGAGTTCCGACATATCTTCTTACAAGAGAAAACAATACCGTGACAAATACCAGCGCTCCGAAAAAGTCCTGTAAAAAAGTAAGAACAGAATAAAGCGGTCCTAGAAATGCAAATGAAAAATCCGGGAAAAACCCTTCTATTACTGATTCAATCACTACAAACAAAAGAACTAAAAATCCCCAGTAAATACAAAGATGAAGTATTCCTGCAAGTCTGCTTCTCAAAAGCTTCTTCTGCAGAAATGCAATGTTTAATGTGTTAATTAATCTTTGTTTTATATCTTTGAATCTGTCCTCAGGTTTGGCAATTTTTAGGTAAGACAGAAACTTTCTTACAGAATAAAAAAAGAATCCAAGCGCACTAAATAAAATCAAAGCAAAGATTAAAGGTCTCAGCATTTACGGTTTATTCTGTGAAAGTAATGATTAATAAAAAACTAAATTACTCAATTAGATATTAATATTAAAGATAATTAAGCATAAAAATATGAAGAAGAATTGAAAAATCGGTATGTGAACTGAATTATCATCAGCAAGGAATATTTAAAAAAATCTGATTCACGATGATAATTGCCGGTCATAAAAGAAATCCCGGATTAACTCCGGGATTTAAAAAATAAACTATTCCAGGAAACTGTATCTGACAGCAATTTTACTTTAACAGAACCATTTTTCTGGTTCCGGAAAAATTCATAGAAGTTAATTTATAAAAATACACTCCGCTCGTCAGATTAAAATCAGATGCATTCAATGTAACTGAATAATCCCCGGCATTATATCTCTTATTGTCAATCAGCTTAGCAACTTCCTTCCCGTTTATGTCAAATACGGAAAGTGTGATATCAGATTGTCTCTGAACACTGAATCTGATGTTAGTCTCAGGATTGAAAGGATTGGGAAAATTCTGTTCAAGTATATAAGAGTCCGCAATACTTTCATTGTCATTGATTCCGATGGTTGGGAGTATTGTTATTAAAAAATTATTTGCATAATTCCACTTATCGTTATCGGAAGTTGTGTCATGGTTTACTGAATTTCCGTTTGCAAAAATTGTATCCGTAACATTCGGAGTCGAAGGTGCCTGATATTTAAACGTAAACTTTAAAGTATCATTTGAGAATAACTTCGGCTCTTTATGCGTCAGTTCATATCCAGCCCCGGATATCGGCTCTGCTCTTCTGAGTATTGTATCAATATATGAGGGATAAACATTTCCAAGGCTTGTTGAAATATCACATCCTCCTGCGACAGCAGGACCTTTTGTTATGCTCAGCACAAATGTAGCAGTATCATTTGCTCTGACTGTTGCCGGACCGGAGATGACAACAGACACAGTATCATTCGGATCAAACCCGTGGCATACACATCCGGTTTCGTTGCCGTTTTTTTTTGTAAAACCGACTATTCCTTCTTCAAAGGCTATTAAATTCTGATAAATTAGAATCAGAAATCCGAAAAGAAGGGTTAAGGAAAAGATCTTTATAATTTTCATCAGTATGCTTTTTTAAAGTTTATTCTTTATTTATTTGAATTAATTTACCTTTAGTAATTTCTAATTTCAATTAAGTAATTTTTGAACTGCTAACTGATAATACTGCATAATGATGTAGAAATGCGTGTTACATTTTGTTATCAATTATAATTGTAAATCTGAAATGAATTCAATAATTTAAAAATACAAATACACACTGTTCCCGAATGCTCTGTTAACGGTTTGCAGAAATATTAAATAAATTTTTTAAAATTAAATTTTACAATTATGATAAAGTTAATTATTATTTTAATATTTATGACATCTGCATCTTTCTCGCAGGAAATTATTCCAATGAAAAAGAATTTTATTTCAACTGATAACGGTCTGAACAAATCCAGAACTGAATATACTGCCGTCCCGAATCCGGATTTTAAAGGTGAAAATATAAGAAGAGGCAATCCCCCGCCTCAGGGGATAACAGGTAACAATACAAGCATAAAATGGTCTTATACTGATCCCGCCTCAATAGGTGATTTCTGCAGAGTAAGCGCAAACGGAAATTTTAATGCTGTCAGCTGGAATCTCAATTCCCCCAGAATTTCACTGTATAATAACAGCAGTTCTGTTCCATTGTGGGAATTCTTTTCAGCACCGGAAGGATTTCTGAATTTTATAACAATTTCGGATAACGGCGCGATTATCGGCGCAGGATCTTATCACAATGATTATCTCTTTTCTAACAGCGGAAGTGTTCCTTTCCTTAATTTTGATCTGACAAGACTCTCTGATACAGGTACTGCAACAGCAATTGAAATTACATCAGGCGGGAATTTCTTTGTCTGCAGCGCTTCGCGTCAGGATTCAAGCACTGTATTCGGATTCAGCTCCAATTCTGCTAACCCGGTCTGGTCAAGAAAAATCATTCCCACAGTTACGGCAGGGGGAGCAGGAATACAGGGAATTAAAATGTCAGGGAATGATTCGCTCATAATAGTTAATACATATGCAGAGTTCTTTGTATTTAAAACTTATACCGGACAACTGATTTATCAGGGTCTAATAAATCCGGGATCTTCATCAAGCGGAACTCAGTCAGCACAGGGCATCAGCGGTGACGGTAAAATAATAGCTACAATCAATTACTCCGGATTTCTCAGAGTTTATCAGTGGAACGGTACTGCATACAGTTTTCTCTGGGCAAATCAGGAACCGCCCGGCCAGTTTTATAACTGGTACACTTCAGTTGATATTTCTCAAAACGGAGAATACATAGCTGCCGGTACACTGAATTTTGTTACTTCAAGTTCTTTTGACGGCAAAATAAAAGTCTTCAGGACAAACGACAACGGATCTGCATACTGGTCTTACAGCGGATGCGGTGATGAAGTCTCTGCTCTTTCATTTTCGAAATCCGGTAATATTCTTGCAGCATCTTCCTGGGGTGAATTCAGCAACAGTTCGGAAGACCTTTATCTTTTCAAAATTTTGGATCAGGGAATTCCTTTCTATAAACTGAATACACCGGGTTCACTTTTCTTCTGCAGTATTTCTGATGACGGAAAAACAGTCACTGCAAGCGGAAAAGCTGTTCATGCCAGGATGTTGGGGAGCGGAGGTCTGCTTTATAATATTGATGTTGACTCAACCGGTGTTCCGGTTTCCGTAAACAATAATTCATTTATGGTTAAAGATTATATGCTGAATCAGAATTTCCCAAATCCGTTTAATCCGAAAACGTTAATATCTTATTACCTGCCAGAGAACGGATTTACTTCGCTGAAAATATTTGATGTTACAGGCAAAGAAGTAGCTGCTCTTGTTAATGAAAATCAGTTTAGAGGAAATTATGAGATTGAATTCAATGCAAAAGATTTTAACAGCGGAGTATATTTTTACAGACTTGAATCGGGTAACTTTTCCGGTGTAAAGAAATTAATTCTTCTGAAGTAAAATGAAAAGATTATACCCGCATTTTAAATGAGAAAAGTTCTGGCGGTGACAGGTCCGACAGCATCAGGAAAATCAAGCGTCGCTGTTGCAGTTGCCGAAAAAATCAACGGTGAAATTATCTCGGCTGATTCGCGTCAGATATACAGGCATATTCCAATAGCTGCATCTTATCCTTCGGAAGAAGAGCTGAATTCGGTAAAGCATTATTTCATCGGCGAACTGGAGCTTGAAGAAGAATTTAACGCCGCAGATTTTGGCAGGAAAGCAAGAGAAACCGCCGAAATTATTTTTAACAAAGGAAAGCAGCCGGTGATTGCCGGTGGAAGCGGACTTTATCTCCGGTCATTTACGGACGGATTATTTGAAGATGAAACAGAAAGCGGGGAAGTCAGAAAAATGCTTTATGAGAAGCTGAAGAATCACGGCGAGGAATTTTTATACAGTGAACTTGAGAAAATAGACAGACCGTCAGCTTTGAAAATTCCAAAAGGAAAAATAAGAAGAGTTATCAGAGCGCTTGAAGTTTATTATTCTACGGGAAAAAAGATTTCCGACCTTCATAATGAAAAACCCGAAATAAAATTTGAAACTGTTCAGTTCGGTCTATTACTCGACAGAAAATATCTTTATAAAAGAATAAATGACAGGACAGACGAAATGCTCCGGAAAGGTCTTATTGATGAAGTCAGAATTTTAAAAGAGAAAGGATATGATTACAGAAGCTGCAATTCTCTCAATACAGTGGGTGTCAAAGAGGTTTTCAGATTTCTTGAGGGAGAATATGACTATGAAACTATGACAGGATACATTAAGCAAAATTCACGCAGATATGCAAAAAGACAAATGACATGGTTCAGAAAGGATAAAAGAATAATATGGATAAATGCGGATGAGGAAAGTACACCTGAAAAAACTGCGGATGAAATTATAAAAAATTTTAAACAGATAAATTAAAAGACAGTTTATGGAAAACACAACCGGTCAGAAAAAAAATTCGATAACAGGGAAAATACTCCTCGGAATAATTATTGTTTTTACTCTGATTACTATTTACCTGACCATAAAACTTGTATATCTCGGTTTTACATTCAGATAAAAATTAAACCTTCAGACTTTCAAAGTATTTTTCTTTCAGGAGGGGAGTGATTCTGTACCGGTCATCACCGAATTCTTCCAGCAGTGATTTCATAATAAAATAAATCAGATCGATTCCGATTTTTTCGCTCCATTCAATCGGTCCGTAAGGATAATTTGTCCCGAGTTTCATGGAAGTATCTATGCCTTCCCTGTCAGAAGTGCCTTCCTGCAGGACAAGATAAGCTTCATTAATAATCATTGCGATAATTCTCATTGAAACCATTCCGGTTCTGTCTGTAACCATAAAAACTTCTTTCTCCAGATTTTCAAATAAATTTTTTACCTTTTTCATATTCTCATCTTTAGTAAAAACAGTCGAAGTAATTTCTATACCCCTGGATTCCGAGAAAGTAGGATAAAATCCAGCTCCTGTAATTCTTTCAGGATGAGCTGAGTTGATACTCTGCTCGAGAGCGGTAATGCAGAGTGAGGATGAAATCACGATTCCTTTTGAATTCTTTTCATCAATAAAATTCAGAATATTAAATTTAATTTCTCTGCTGTAATTCGTAAGTTCGAATATAAAATCAACTGATTCATCCAATACATCGGAAATTTCGTATTTTGATTTCAGCATTCCGGACATTTCCGTCATCAGAGATTCATTATCTCCGATTAAAAAAACTTTTTCCATTAAAGCGCTTGTTTGATTAATAAAATACTGTAATTTGAAAAACAGAGATTTAAAAAAAATATTAGATATATTACAGCTTCGGGCTAAAGATGCTAGTGATATCGAATACAAAAAAAGCGACAAACTTGAGATAACAGAACCCAACAATCTTAGGGCTAATCTCGATACATGTGCTGAACTTAAA
>JAEUSI010000036.1:26215-27895 GCA_016788375.1 Ignavibacteria bacterium
CTTCAAAAGACCCTGTCTGGATACTTCACGGATTCAGCGACGAAAAAGACATTGAAACAGCGGGACTGATAACTTCCTGTTACACATACGGACAAGTAGATCAGATAAACAGGTTCATTCATAGGTTTCTTGAATCAGTTAATCATAAAGTGCATGAATTTACCTCAAATTATTCCGAACAAAAAGACAAAAAATACTTAAAAAATCTTTACTACAGATTTAATTCAGCGGATGACCTGTCGCTGCTGATAAAAAACATCAGATTATGTATTGAAGAATCAGGAAGTCTTAAAAATGTATTTCTGAATAAATACAGACAGGAAGACAAAAACATTCTTAATGCATTAAAACATTTTACGGCAAGCCTTAACAGATTAAAATCGGATAAAAGAAGTTACCGTTATCTCATCCCATCACCCGAAGACAATTCCGCTTGCAAGCGGCTGAATCTGTATCTTAGATGGATGATAAGAAAAGATGAAACAGATACGGGTATCTGGGGAGATAAGGCAGATAAGTCTAAACTCATTATGCCGGTTGATACACACATTTACAGGATTTCAACCAGACTCGGGCTTGTAAAAAGAAAATCCTGCGATATGAAATTTGCGCTGGAGCTGACAGAAAAACTCCGTACATTCGATAAAAATGATCCTGTTAAGTATGATTTTGCATTATGCCATACGGGGATAGAGAAGGAAATTGATTCATATCTGTCAAATGGTTGACGCGATAATTTTTATGGTTTCCGGATGTATATATAAGCCGGATCTGCATATTTTTTTACAAATTATGCCTGAACCTTTAAAAATAAAGCCGGTTTCTTACCGAATCCTGGATTGAAATTGCATACAATAATGAGTATCTTTACAGTTAAATATAATAATTAAAAAGAGCTTAATCGTAAAAATTATGGACCGGATTTCAAAAATAAAAAGCCGTTTCGGTGAACTGGGAATAGATTCATTCCTTGTTAAAAATCTCCCTAATATAAGATACATTTCAGGATTTTCAGGAAGCGCAGCCTCTGTAGTCATAACGGAAAAAGCGAATTATTTCATTACGGACTTCAGGTACAAGACTCAGTCGAAAGATGAAGTTTATGATGTATTTGAGATTATAATTTCCGTACAGAATACAAATGATTTTCTGAAGGATATCATTTCGAAAAACGGTTTAAAAAGAACAGGATTTGAATCAGGTTTTGTTACTTATAATGATGCATTAAGCCTGATGAATGAGTTTAAAGAAACTGAGTTTATTCCCGTCGAAAATATTTTTGAAAAAATCATTTCGGTAAAAAATAAAGATGAAATAGAACTTACGAAGAAAGCCGTTGCAATTACCGACCGGACTTTTTCGGAATTATTAAAGATAATTAAGCCCGGCATGACAGAGAGGGAAGTTTCGGCGGAGATTTCATATTTACAAAAAAAATTCGGAGCTGACGGAGATGCATTTGACTGCATTGTAGCTTCAGGCGACAGAAGCGCATTCCCGCATGCAAGACCTACAGACAGAAAAATCGGTAACAACGAGCTGCTTAAACTTGATTTCGGATGCACGGTAAAAGGAATGAAATCAGACATGACACGCACAATATCTACCGGAAAAATCAATGATGAATGCAGAAAGATATATTCAATAGTCAAAGAAGCACAGCACAGAGCGCTCGATAAG
>JAEUSI010000037.1 GCA_016788375.1 Ignavibacteria bacterium
ATGATTTTATGTATAACAACGATCTTATGAATGTTTTCAGCAGAAAAGGAAAGGCAGACATGGGATATTGCGATTACATTTCGAAATACAAAAGCCCTTATATTTTTGCCAATATGAACGGAACTGATGATGATATAACAGTGCTGACACATGAAGCCGGACATGCATTTCAGGCATTTCAAAGCAGAAATTTTCATTTCAGGGAATACTGTGAACCGACAATGGAAACTGCGGAAATTCATTCAATGAGCATGGAATTTCTGACCTATCCGTGGATGAATTTGTTTTTCAAAGAAGACACCGATAAGTTTAAATATACTCATATTTGCAGCAGCATAAATTTCCTTCCATACGGAGTTATTGTAGATGCTTTTCAGCACTGGATTTATGAAAATCCTGCTGTATCACCGTCTGACAGGAAAGCAAAATGGCGTGAACTTGAAAAAGAATTTATGCCGCACCTTAATTACGGTGAAATAGACTTTCTCGAAAAAGGCGGCAGATGGCAGAAACAGGGACATATATACGAATCACCGTTTTATTATATAGATTATTGTCTTGCTCAAATCTGCGCCCTTCAGATCTGGAGCAGAGCCATACACAACGGAAACGGGGAATATAAAAATGCTTTAAAAGATTACATTGCACTTTGCGGAAAAGGGGGAAGCAAATCGTTTCTGGAACTGGTTAAAGAAACAAATCTCGAATCTCCATTCGAAGAAAAAGTTATAGCAAAAATCGCAAAAGAAGTCGGCGAATATATTGATTCAATAGATGACCTTACATTGTAGAAGTTTTTTTAGTCAGATGATCAATTTGAGTTTAATAATTTTCTTTGATAAATCGGATTAAGTACAATTCCTGAGTAAAGCTTAATCTTTGAATTTATATAATTTAGAATATTACAATTCAAACTGAAATTAAGATTTTCCGTTTACCGAAATACTAATCTCAAAAAAAAGCCGTTTCAAAAAATTGAAACGGCTTTAAAAATAAATCCGGTAATTCATACTCTCCTGCACAGATTAAAAATTAAACACCATTTGTTCAATCATTAATTTTAAAAACAAATGATAAATTGTTTTGAATAAATAAAATCCCATTCATTTATCAATCTAAAATCTAACATCAAAAATCCGAAAATGGATATGTATCCTTTCACAAATTGGAAATATTAACATTTGACATTTAAGGATACTGAAAGTAAGTTTATGTCGCTATCAAAATGATAAAATATTATTCATAAAATTAAACATCGGCAAAAATGAAAGAGAAGGATAAAATCACCGGACTTACGGGAAGGGAAAATCTCAATGCAGAAAATGAACTGCTTAAAATTAAACTGAAGTCAGAATTCGGAATGAAAGATATGAATTCACAACTTCCTGCTGAATTAGAGAATGAGTGGCTTAATTACATTTATAATTTTGAAAAACTTCATAAAGAAGCAAAAGAAATCAGTATTTATGAAAAGTTAGGAAAACCGGAATACAAAAAGATAGCAGACCTGAATAATGAAGAAGTCACTTCAGAACTCTCACGTCTTCTTAACCTGATGGAAGAAAACAATCTGATATTGAATTTTCTTTGTGATTATGATGACAGGATTAAATATGAATTTATCACTGAAGAATTATTTGCTGAGGAAATTGAAGATGTTAGAATTGAAGGAATGATGACAAATTTTATATATGAAGAATTTCATCAGAACCATGAATATGATATAAAAGAAGCTGTTAGTAGTTATTTCAATTACTTTCTTTGTCAGGAAATTAACGAAGAACACATTTGTTAATTTTGTCTGAAATCTGCCCAACATTTCACTTAAAATTGCCCACTCCAGTTAATTAGAATTACGCATTATTATTAATATTTTTCAATCTAAAACTTTTGCCATTAATAAGGAACGGATAACTGTGATGCAGCAGCCGGTCCAGTATTGCTGATGCAACAGTATCATCATTAAATATCTCACCCCATTCTTCAAAAGGCTTGTTTGAAGTAACAATAGTCGATCCTTTCTCATATCTTTTCGATATCATCTGAAAGAAAAGCCTTGAAGTCTGCTTACTCAGACTGAGATAACCAAGTTCATCAATAATCAGCAGATCAACTCTGGAGAGAGTATCAAGTTTTTTATTAAGCTGTCCGGATACTTCAGAAGAGGCAAGCTCTTCGGTCAGTTTTTCGGCAGTATAAAACAAAACTCTTTTCATTGCCGATGCAGCTTTAATTCCTATGCTGATAGCCAGATGAGTTTTACCTACTCCCGGAGCTCCGATAAAGATTATGTTTTTTGCAGTGTTTAAGAAATCAAGCGCAGCCAGCTCCCTGATAAGTTTTTCATTAAGCTTCGGCTGGTATGAAAAATCAAATTCTTCCAGACGCTTTATTTGCGGAAAAGAAGCTATCTGCATTTTTCTGTTGACCGAGCCATCCATCTTTGTTATGATCTGCTGCTCAACTATCCTTAAAAGGTAATCCTGATAAGAAAGCTTTGTCCTTGCCGCCGATTCTGCCTCGGACAAATAGATCTCCCGTACTTTATGCAGCGAGAGTGTTTTTAAATATTGATCAAGCTTGTTTGATTGATTTAATTGATTTGGTTCCATTATCTTTTCTCCTTTTTAAATTTTACTTTTTATTTTTTTAAATTATTTTATGATTGACAAAAAAACCGGAAAAGGCGCATTCAAATATTTTTTTCTTTGTTTGTGTCTTTTTCAATTTAGTCCGTTATTTAGCGGATCATTAAATAACCGGTACTCGTTCATATCTCTTTTCACATTTATGGTTTGAATCTGAGTGAAATCACTTCTTGATCTGTTCAGATCAAACTTCTGCTTATGGTTTTTCTCAAGATACCCTGCAATAAAGCTGCTGTTGAAGACATTGTAATGTAATGATTTATTTATTGCTTCAATAAAGTCTTCTTCCTTGTAAAGTTTTGATAACTGAAGTATTTGAAAAAGCTGATATCTTGAGTTTATTCTTTTCGATGCTCTGAGTTTTTCAATAAAAAGTTCATTACCCGGAAAGATCTCAAGAAAGTTTATCTTCAGGCGTTCAAAGTTACCCCTGTCCGAGTTATTGCCTCTGTAATGCTCAGGTTGAATAACTACGGCTGATTTTTTAAGAGACAGTTTGTGATATGCAATAAGTTTATTGCTTTGTGAATACACCTCAAGCATATATCCTTTTGATACTCTTATCCAGACCTGTTTGCCGGCAAACATCCACGGTACCGAATACCTGGAGCTTCCAAAAGAAATCAGACAATCAAAAGTAACTTTCCTGACTTCTTCTTTTGTGCCTATATATCTTTGCTCAGGTATTGAAAGCAAAGATGCTTTCTCATTTTCAAACATCTCTTCCGGAAGAGCTTTTATGACTGAATGAAGTCTTTGGTTCAATTTTTTCTGGAAAGCTTTAAGTTTGTTCTGAAGATCCTCAAAAGACTCAAACTCAGCACCGGCAATGAAATGATTTTCGATATAGCTAAATGGTTTTTCTACCTTTCCTTTGCTCCATGGATGAGCAGGAAGCGAACGTGATGGTGAAAACCCGTAGTGACCGCAGAAATGAATATATCTTTTATTCCACCTGAAATTATTTACTGAAGCATTATCTATAAATGCCTTTGCATTATCTGTTTGTATTCTACTGCAAACTCCACCCGAGTCTCTGATACTATTTTCCAATGCTTCGAAAACTGCCGGCTGTGTCTGGGAAAGTGAAACCTCAAGTACCTGGTATCGGCTAAACCCATTGATGTATGAAAATACATATATTACCGTCAATTCATTACCAATGAGAACGGTATAAGGACTCCAGTCAAACTGTGCCTGTTCGCCGGGAGCTGTTTCATAGGGCGTGAAATGCTTTTGTTTAACCTCAAGCTTTATTTTTTTCAGATAAAAATAAAAAGATGTTTGTCCTCCACGGTAGCCTTTGGATTTGATTTCTTCAAGGATCCTTGAACCTTTAAACTTTTTTATATTAGCCATCTGGAATATAACTTCCCTAAAAGGCTCAATATCCGGATTTATTTTCTCAGGTCTTTTATACTGAGGCGGCCTTTCTTCTGCAAGTGCATTCTTCACTGTATGATGAGATACTTGAAGAAATTTTGCTATCTGACGCAAGCTCATGAAGGATTTTTTGCTTTGAGGTTTTTGATTGTTACCCAATCTTCCATTGTGATCACTCCTTCCTCCTGTTTAGATTAAAGAATAGAAATTAGAGCCAATTTAAAGGTTTTAACTCTCTAATTATCTTTCAAAAAACAGAAGTGTTTTTGTTTGATTATTGGTAAATCAGGTGGGCAGTTTTCAGGCGAAATAGTGGGCAGTTTTCAGGCGAAAAAAACAGAATTGGCAATACAAATATTGGATATGCAGGTATACAGGTTGCATGGACTATAACAAGTGACAAAAGATGGAAGTCTGATATTGTAAAATCAAATCTTGGATTGAATTTTATATCACAACTCAATCCTGTGTCTTACACACGAATTAACGATGAAAGTCAGAAAACCGAATATGGATTTATTGCACAGGAAGTGGAAGATGGGCTGAAAGAATCCGGTATTTTTAACAGCGGAATGATAACAATTGACGATAACGGAAATTATGAGATGAGGTATAATGATTTGTTAGCGCCAATGGTAAAGGCAATACAGGAGTTAAAAGCACAGAATGATATTATGAAAGTCGAAACTGAAAAGCTAAAAGCAGAAAACGTTGAACTGAGAAACGGTGACAAGGAAATTAAAAACAGACTATTAGAATTAGAACAGACACAAAATAAACTGGCAAGTGAATTAAAGAAATTTCAATTAAAGGAAAGTATAATAACAGATGTAGGTAAAGGAGGAGAAAAATGAAAAATACTAACAATTACTTAAACAAATTAGTTTTGCTCTGTCTTTTTTTTGCAACATCGGGCTTTTCCCAGAACATTACAAATACACTGGGCAATGGAGGTCAATTTACTGTAAAAGATGCAGCATATAATTATCTGACTTTGAGCCAGTCAACGGGTGAGGTTAATATTCTCAAAGCGCTACGTCTTGAAAATACAATAAACGGAACAACTGGTGTAATATTTAAAGATACTTATAGATTCTTACATAATTACGGATCATCCAATACATTCTTAGGAATAAACTCCGGTAATTTTACACTAACAAGTATAGGAAATACTGGAATTGGAGATAATACTCTTCAGACAATAACCAGCGGATATTATAATACTGCATTGGGAAGTTATTCCTTATATACAAACTCCACAGGTTATCAGAATACCGCTTTGGGTCAGGCTTCAATGGTTAATAATTCCACCGGTCACAATAATACAGCTACCGGATACTATTCACTGTCAAGTAATACATACGGTAATTATAACGTTGCAATTGGGAATGAAGCAATGTTAATAAATACATACGGGAGTAATAATACCGCAATTGGAGTTCACGCATTGAGTTCTAACACAACAGCAAATCTTAACACTGCTATTGGAAGTTATTCCTTATATACAAACTCCACCGGATCTCAAAATACAGCTGTAGGAGTTGACGCATTGCGAAACAATACAATTGCTAATAATAATACAGCAGTAGGAACCAATTCATTATATTCAAACACTTCCGGGTCTTATAATACCTCCGTAGGTATGTCGACTTTATCCTCTAACACAATTGGTAATTTTAACTCGGCTTTAGGAACAAATTCGTTAGCATACAACTCTACAGGATCTAGCAACACTTCTATGGGACATAATTCTTTGTTTTACAATACCTCAGGTTATTCTAATACGGCTTTAGGTTTGAATTCTATGTATTCGAATAATACAGGTTATTTTAACTCCGCTCTGGGAATTGGTTCATTATATATGAATACAACAGGTGCACATAATACTGCGGTTGGAGTTAATTCATTATATTCAAATTCCAACGGAGGGGAAAATACAGCAATAGGTTTTAGCTCAATGTATAATAATATCACAAGTTCATATAATTCGGCAATGGGAAGTAATTCTCTGCATTCCAACACTTATGGCATAGGAAACACTTCTGTAGGAAGTTATACTTTAAATTCAAACACTATAGGTAGTGATAATACTGCTTTAGGAACCAATTCATTAGCTTACAACTCTGAAGGAAGTAACAATACAGCTTTGGGATCTTATTCTTTAATTTACAGTACAGGAAATTATAATACAGCTGTAGGAAACCAATCAGGTAATAATAATTCTATGGGAAGTAATAACACAACAATCGGATATCTTGCTGATGTACCGAACGGGACATTAAGCAATCAAATCAGAATAGGAAATACAAACGTTACTTATGCCGGATTGCAGGTTGCCTGGACAATAACCAGTGACAGAAGATGGAAATCAAATATTCTTAATTCAAATCTGGGATTGAATTTTATTTCTAAGCTGAATCCTGTCTCATATTCACGTAATAACGATGGAAGACATAAAACTGAATACGGGTTTATTGCACAGGACGTGGAAGAAGTGCTAAAGGAATTCGGTATTGATAACATCGGAATGATAACTATTGATGATAAAGGAAATTACGAAATGAGGTACAATGATCTGCTCGCTCCGATGGTAAAAGCAATACAGGAGCTGAAAGATGAGAATAAAGTATTAATAGAAAAAGTAAATAAATTAGAAAGTCTTGTAAATGAACTGACTTCATTTAAACTAGCATCAAATAAAATTAAAAACTGAATTTAAGAAATTTAAAAAAAGGGAGAATATAAATGAAAAGTTTTCTTTATATATTTAATAAATCAATATTACTTTGTCTGGTTTTTGCAACAACTGTTTTTTCACAGAGCATTACAAATACACTTGGTATTGGAGGTAAATTCAAAATCAAAGATGCAAGTAATGATTACTTTATTTTAAGCCAATCAAATGGTGATATAAGTATACTAAGATCGCTCCGGCTTGAAAATACAACAAGTTCTTCTATTGGTGTATTGTTCAAAGGTCCTGACAGATTTTTACATAACTTTGGAAATGATAATTTATTTATGGGTGTTAATTCCGGAAACTTTACTATGACCGGCGGGAATAATTCTGCTTTAGGTGCCAATTCTTTATTTTCGAATACCTCAGGATCTAATAATACAGCAGTCGGATTATATTCCATGTATTTTAATACAGTAGGTACAAGTAACACAGCCCTGGGTTTATCGTCTTTAACTTCAAATACAACAGGAAATAATAATACAGCTGTCGGAGTGAATTCTTTACTATCTAACAACTCTGGAATTGAGAACACTGCCATAGGATTCAACTCTTTATATCTAAACACCACTGGAGTTAATAACACTGCTGTAGGAAATTTGTCTTTATTTACTAACCAGGGCTCTCATAACACAGCAATTGGGCATAGTTCTCTATTCTCAAATATGTACGGTCACGCAAATACTGCTTTAGGATTTAGTTCTCTTTTTACCAATGATAATGGTTATGGAAACACCGCTATAGGATTTAACTCAATGCATCTTAATGTCTCGGGTGATGGGAATACTGCTATTGGATTAAGTTCTTTATACAATTCCTCTGGCGATGGAAATACTGCAATTGGAGGAAGTTCGTTGTACAATAATCTATACGGTCATAATAATACAGCAATTGGTATATATTCTGGAACCAACATAACTTCAGGTAATAATAATACTACAATTGGACAGGGTGCTATAGTCCCCGATGGATCTTTAAGCAATCAAGTCAGAATCGGAAACACTGACATAAATTATGCAGGTGTGCAGGTTGCCTGGACTATAACCAGTGACATAAGATGGAAGTCAAATATTCTTAATTCAAATCTGGGATTGAATTTTATTTCAAAGCTGAATCCTGTCTCATATACACGTAATAACGATGAAAGACATAAAACTGAATACGGATTTATTGCACAGGACGTGGAAGAAGTGCTAAAGGAATCCGGTATTGATAACTCCGGAATGATAAATATTGACGATAAAGGAAATTACGAGATGAGGTATAATGATTTGCTTGCTCCAATGGTAAAGGCAATTCAGGAGCTTAAGGATGAAAATGATGTATTGAAAAATGAAAATAAAGAGATGAAGCGAAATAATGATATGCTTTCTTCAGAAGTCGAAGAATTAAAAATTATGAACGAAAAGATTTTGATTCTGGAAAAGAGAGTAAATCAGCTAAACTCTTTAAAGCATACAAATTATGAAATTGAAAGGGAGCATTTATCTGATTCAAATATAGGAGAAGAAAAATGAAAAACACAGTATATATTCTTATAATATCCCTGTCAATTGTTTCAGTTTCATTCAGCCAAAGTGTGTTGGATTTTCAATCAGGCTCAGGAGTTGTCGTCGGGCCCGGAGCAGATG
The DNA here is from genome assembly GCA_016788375.1 of Ignavibacteria bacterium. Taxonomy (GTDB): domain Bacteria; phylum Bacteroidota; class Ignavibacteria; order Tepidaquicellales; family Tepidaquicellaceae; genus JAEUSI01. The sequence continues at coordinate 8,400 of JAEUSI010000037.1, forward strand.
TTTGCGCCGATAATGTAATCATAAATAGTAATTTTGCAGGCGGCGGTTCTATATGCGGTGCAACAATTTTAAGTTTAAACTTGACAGCTCTTATACAAGGATTTTATGACTCCGGATCTGACAGTATGATAAGCGATACTTTAACAGTTTATTTAAGAAAGTCAATCAGCCCATACCCGGTTCTTGATTCGTATAAATCTATTTTGAATTCTGCAGGTGCGGCTACATTTTATTTTGACAACATCAGCAATGGCATAAATTATTTCATACAGATTCAGCATAGGAATTCATTAGAGACATGGAGTTTTGCAGCGATTCCTTTTTCGTCAGGAAATCTAATATTTGATTTTACTCCATCAGTTTCTCAGGCATATGGGAGTAATATGATACAGGTAAATATTTCTCCTGTGAAATTTGCTATATACAGCGGCGACATAAATCAGGACGGAATTATAGACGCATCGGATTTAAGCGGAGTTGAAAATGATGCATCACAGTCATTAAGCGGATATGTTAATTCAGATTTGACGGGTGATGATTATGTTGATGCTCAAGATGTAAGTATTGTGGAGAATAATATAGGGGTGAGTGTAATTACCCCTTAAAATTTAGATTTCCGGATTTGCAAATGGCTGAATTATTGTTTTTATCACTTAACATATATTGTTGATTAGCTGCTTTAAGCGATTTATTGGTTAGCTGTTATAAGCAATTAAAGATAATAGCGCTAGCAATGAATCCAAGCATGGCAGAATACTTTAGTGAATATAATTCAATGTTAGAATATTTTAATCAAAGCAACATAAATTATACAATATTTATCTATTTTGTGTTGGATTTTTAAAATTAAAAAATCAAAGACATGAAAACATTATTTGCGCTTTTAGTTTTAATTATTTTCAGTTTTACTTTCCAAAATAACCACTTCAATAAAATTTCCAATCAATTTTTCATTGAAGAAAAGAAGTTAAATCTTCAATGTCCTGCTCCTCTTTCTTTTGAACAAAGAATCAAAAGCATCGGTACTAAAGACGATAAGAAAATCGACCAAAATTGGTATCAGGAAGCAATTGAGAATATCAGGCAGCTGGAATACAATATTACTTACTCTGACGAACTCGGAGCTTATCAATCGTCCAACAGAGAAAACAATATGCGGTTCATTTATCATAAAGACGGATTTACCGCAAAGCTGCGTGATAACAGAGTTCCGCTTTTTGATGTGAACGATAAGTCACTCGGGGAGAAGGATAAAAAGTACAAGTATCTTGACGAGTGGAGTATTGACTTTACGTTACAGTGTGTAAATCATCTTACTAACACCCCTCTCTGCTCCCCTCTTTTACAAAGGGGGGATGGGGGGGTTCTTTTCAATGAAAGTGAATTCGTTGCCGCCGAAAATAAAGCATACATCGAAAATGAAAACATCCGGATTGAATATAGAAATGATAAAGAAGGAATGCGTCAGGATTTTATTATTAAGAAAAAGCCGGAAGGTGAAGGAAAATTAAGAATAAATTTGTCTGCTGGTACTAAATTGAAAATGTTTGTCGGCGCTGATGCGCTTATGTTTAAAGATAAGATGGGGAATGATAAGATGAAGTATTCTTCATTGAAATGCTGGGACGCGAATGGAAAGGAGCTGAGAGCATACTTTGAAAAGAATGAATTACAAATTACAAATGACAAATTACAAATAGAAAGTAAATCTAAAGTCCAAAATCCAAAATCTAAAATCGAAACAAATCCCAAATCCGAAATCCCAAATTCCAAATTCAGTATTGTTGTTAATGACGAAGAAGCTGTCTATCCGGTTACCATCGACCCGCTTTCAAATACTCCGGACTGGACAGGATTCATTCCGACTCTTCCATATGATTTTGGATGGAGTGTTTCAACAGCCGGAGATGTAAACGGCGACGGATATTCTGATGTAATTGTAGAACAGGGAAATGAATCTGGTTTTATTGATACCATTCGTGTATTTGTATTTCATGGAAATGCATCCGGCTTACCAGTAACACCCGATTGGACGGTGGGGTTTTTTTCAAGAGCAATTTATGGTTTTGGTAATTATGTATCAACAGCCGGAGATGTAAACGGCGACGGATATTCTGATGTAATTATTGGAGGATTTTACTTTGGCATCCATCCCGATACATTAACATCGTGTGTATATCATGGTTCACCTTCTGGATTATCATTAACAGCCAACTGGGTATTAAGCACAAGTTATCTTGAAAATAGCGTCTCCACTGCCGGAGATGTAAACGGCGACGGATTTTCGGATGTAATTATAGGAGCACCTTATAATCAAAACGGAGAGAGTGATGAGGGCAGAGCATTCGTTTATCTTGGTTCAGCAAATGGTTTATCGGCAAATGCAAATTGGACAGCTGAAAGTAATCAGAACGGTGCGTTTTTTGGATCGAGTGTATCCACAGCCGGAGATGTGAACAGGGACGGATTTTCGGATGTAATTATCGGAGCAGATGGTTATGATAACGGGGAGAGTAATGAGGGCAGATCATTCGTTTATCTTGGTTCAGCAAATGGTTTATCGGCAACAGCCAACTGGACAGCTGAAGGCAATCAGGCAGGTGCATATTTTGGAAATAGTGTTTCAACAGCCGGAGATGTGAACGGCGACGGATATTCGGATGTAGTTGTGGGAGCATATCAATACGATAACGGGGAAAGCGATGAGGGCAGAGCATTTGTTTATTACGGTTCGGCTTCAGGTTTATTGGCAACAGCCAACTGGACAGCTGAAGGCAATCAGGCAGGTGCATATTTTGGAATTAGTGTATCAACAGCCGGTGATGTGAATGGTGATGGGTATGCGGATGTAATAGTTGGAGCAAATTGGCTTGATAACCCGGAACTAAATGAAGGCCGGACTTATGTCTATAATGGCTCTGCATCCGGTTTAACGGCAATAGCAGATTGGACAGCTGAAAGTAATCAGAACGGTGCGTTTTTTGGATCGAGTGTATCAACCGCCGGAGATGTAAACGGGGACGGATATTCGGATGTAATAGTCGGAGCATATACATATCCTAACAGTGGACCAAGTAACGGTCGAGTATACGTCTATCATGGTTCGGCATCGGGCTTATCGGCAGCTACCAATTGGACATCGGAATGTAATCAGAATGACGCATATTTGGGTTGGAGTGTATCAACAGCCGGAGATGTAAACGGTGACGGATATTCGGATATAATAGTTGGGGCATATCTCTATGATAATGGACAATCGAATGAAGGAAGGGCATTCGTCTTTCACGGTTCTGCATCAGGATTATCGACAACAGCCAGTTGGACAGCAGAAAGTAATCAGGCAACTGCTTATTTTGGAGTCAGTGTATCTACTGCCGGAGATGTAAACAACGACGGGTATGCAGATGTAATAGTCGGGGCTACAGGATATGATAAAGGACAAACAGATGAAGGAGTCGCATTCGTATATTTAGGTTCGTCATCCGGATTATCCCCTGTAGCACAATGGACAGCCGAAAGTGATCAGAATTTTGCTTTATTTGGAAATAGTGTTTCGACAGCCGGAGATGTGAACGGCGACGGATTTTCGGATGTAATTATAGGAGCATACCGGTTTGATAACACACAAACAGACGAAGGAAAAGTATACGTTTATTATGGTTCGCCATCAGGACTATTATTAACTGCAAACTGGACTGCAGAAAATAATCAGAGCAGTGCAAATTTTGGAAACAGTGTATCCACAGCCGGAGATGTGAACGGCGACGGATTCAGCGATGTAATTATCGGCGCGTTGAATTATAGTAACGGACAAACTTTTGAGGGAAGCGCATTCGTCTTTCACGGTTCTGCATCAGGATTATCGACAACAGCCAATTGGACAGGTGAAAGTAATCAGGAATATGCATCTCTGGGAAACAGTGTTTCAACAGCAGGTGACATAAATGGAGACGGATATGCAGATGTAATAGTCGGAGCAAAAGATTTTGATAACATTCAAACAGACAGGGGAAGAGCATTTGCTTATCATGGTTCGGCATCCGGCTTATCGGCAACAGCTAATTGGATAGGAGAGATTAATCAGAATTATGCTTATTATGGAAACAGTGTCTCAACGGCGGGAGATGTAAATGGGGACGGATATTCGGATGTAATTATCGGAGCATTTAGTTTTGACAACGGACAAACCAATGAAGGTAGAGCATTCGTATATCATGGTTCGGCATCCGGCTTATCGGTTGTTGCCAATTGGACTGCTGAAAGTGACCAGGGCAGCGCTTATTTTGGAATCAGTGTTTCAACGGCCGGAGATGTGAACGGTGACGGATATTCGGATGTAATAGTCGGAGCATACGGTTATGATAACGGGGAAAGTAATGAAGGTAAAGCATTTGTTTATTATGGAAATAATGGCGGCGGGTTAATATCATCAATTGGGCAATACAAACACGGATCATTAAGAAGAGTTTATTCAGGCGGCTTGACCGGAACTGACGGTGGTGTAAGATTTTCAATATGGGGAAAAAGTCCTTATGGCAGAGCGGACGGAAAAATAGTATATGAATACAAAAAAAACGGATTTCCGTTTAGCGGACCCGTAATTACAAATAGTGTCGGGTCTTCCGGTTCGGGCGTAAGCAATGATCTTGGAATACAATTAACAGCTCTTATAGAAGATGTAAGCGGATTGCTTACGAACATGGAATATAAATGGAGGGCAAGGGTTCAGTATAGTCTCGTTAATAATCCGTATCAGAAGTTTGGTCCGTGGAAGTATTATACAAATTATGTTCCCGTACCATTCGGATGTTTTAAACCAAAAGTAATCCCTCCCGTTACGGTACAGTTAGGTCTAAGAGTGCTGATACAGGGGTTTTATGATGCAAGTACAAATTTAATGGTTCAGGATTTTGTAAAGGTTTATATACGAAATTATTTTTTTCCATACGAATTAATTGATTCGACAAAATTACTTCTTGGAACCGACGGTTTCCAAACCGTCACAATGGACAGCGTTGCAATTGTGGATAATGCGCTGTATTACTTACAAATTTTTCATAGAAACTCGTTAGAAACATGGAGCGTAGGAAGCGGATTTACTAATTCAGCCCAGACTTATGATTTTTCTACTGCGGCTTTTCAGGCATTCGGCAGCAATCAGATTCAGGTGGATTCATCGCCTTTAAAATTTGCAATCTACAGCGGTGATGTGAATCAGGACGGGATTATAGACGCATCGGATTTAAGCGGGGTTGAAAATGATGCAACAGTTTCTCTCTCCGGATATGTAAGTACCGATCTTACCGGTGATGATTACGTTGATGCCCAAGATATAAGTATTGTGGAAAATAATATAGGAGTGAGTATGATTACTCCTTAATGTAATTTAGATATTCAATTTATAAGTTTACTTCTTAACACTATAATATAAGGTTAACCGGCTATAATTTATACTGCCGGTTAATCCGCTTTATGTATTTATAGTTTCCTCAAAGTTTGCTTGGGAAATTGAATATTTTAAATTTTAAAAGCAGATTTTATAAAAATCCATATACCTCTTCAAGCAGTCATTTATTAAAACCAATTCTTTATTTTTCTCAATTTCTCTTTTATGTAGCAATATATTCGGTTTGCTAATCATATTAGCCTGTTTTTTTAAATGCAAAAAGCATGGTTGCAGACTTTATTAAGTTTTAGTTTAATATTTTTTCAGTATTAATGATTAGTTTATTTCTTCTGATAAACTATCGGAAACTATATGTTATGTATTCAATTTCTTAATTTCTCAGGTACAACGTTTTCGACGCCTGTGATAAATTTTTTACATTTCTTTGACAAATAAAATCTTTATTACATTTAATTTGAATCAGGTCAGGAAACATGGTTATTTAACATCCTGATAATGAAGCAGGTAATGAACAGATCTTACTGCAAAATATTAATTTTTATATTCATTCTGATAATGACAGGCTGCTCGTCGTCAGTTCAGATGAGTTCTTATATCCCTTCGGAAGGCGGAGATGCATGGAGAATAAACGTTTTTGAAAAAAGTTCGATAACAAAGTTTATGCCTGAATACATCTGCGAAATAAATGATTCCGTTGTGATAAAAGAGTCTTTTCCTGTTTCCGGAGGAAAGTCATTTGTTAAAAAAGGAAAATACAGGGGAAAGCTGGTTGAGATGAACGGATTCAAAATCTCCGCCTCCGCTACCGATAAGGACGGAACTGTTTTTTATAAAAATACATACAGTATAAGAATTCTGATCGATCACGTGCTGATTGATATATTTGAATTTTAAAAATGAATTCCGGAAAGCGGTTAAACATTTATTTTGTTTATCTGTCACTGATTGAATTAACCGGAATATTATCAGAACAGAATAAACTTATGCGTATATGACAATTTATTTGTTACACAAAATATTTTACTCTCCCGGATAAATTGAAATTCATATTTATCTGTTTGTATATCATAAAAAATATAAAACTCAGTCCCGTAGTTTCTCAAATAAATTGTTTTTCAGTTTTTGAATAATCCTGACTGTAATAAATCTCAAATAACCTTTTTCTTTTATCCGTTTCAGAAAGTCCTTCCGGTAATTGTGATATGATTATCTCACGGACTGTCTGACATAAACTCAGCATTTTGCTGAATCTTTCCTCAGGCGTCAGCTTTGAATATAAATCTTCAAGCTTCCGCTGTATTTCAGGATTAGTATCATTCATAAGTTTAAGGGATTTTACTGAAAATGTCTTTTAAACTTAATTCGGAAACTTTTTTCAGTATATAATCTTTCATTACAACTTTACTTAATAAACTTTTTATGTTATTCAGCTGTGTTTCAGAATGAGACTCCTTTGACCACATTAATTTCGAAATTATCAGATCTTCAATGGATATTACATTAATTTCAAATCCTTCAATTTTTAATCTGTTTCTTCTTTCGAATTTCAGATTTTCATATTCAGCATTTAGTTTTATTATAAAATCAATTTTAAATAAAGTTTTTTTATCAAAGACATTGAACCTAATATTCTTTTCCAGAGATTCTTTAACCATAAATTCATTTATAAAAAAATCTTCTGATAAAAACTTCACAAACTTTTCTGTGTCTTTGTCATTGAGAGCAATAACTATGTCAGAATCTCTTGTCATTCTTGGTATAGAATAAAAACTCATAGCCATCGATCCTGTCAGCATATATTCAAATCCGCCTTCTTCTAATTTTTTCACAATTCTCTTCAGTGATTCTAATTCTTCTGTCATTCTGTTTACAGTTTCTTTCTTGAATGTAATTTCAGTTTATTGCCTGCAGTAAACTTAGATATATTCATTGTTAAATTCAACGGACAGAACTGATATTAATAAGAGGTAGATGCCATCTGTGATTATACAGCATCAGCTTTCCGGCACATTCACAGTAAAATTACCGGAATAATAATTGCTTTTGGAAAAAGGAAACTGCCGGCTTACTATTTAAGTGATACATCAATATAATTCGTTATAAACTTTCTGAAGTTTTCTTCTTTAAGACCGTTGTATGAACCTGTTGATGAAGTGTTCAGAAGGTATTTATTGTTATTATTTGTCTGCAGCACTATGTCACAGTCGATTGATATGCCGGATGCAAGTAATTCAAAAGTGCCGTCAGTATATTCATTAATTGCATCCGTTTCAATTGATGCTGCTTTGTAACCTCCGATTTCTGTTGACGTAATTCCTTCGAATAAAAAATTATCCGTATCAATGATTCTGAAAGCAGAACTGTTCGTGAAGTCTTTTATCCTGTAAAATGTACCGGTTAATTTTGTCGTGATTTCTTTTGGAATTTTGTTTCTCGTGACTGTCAGATTTTCTCCGTTTCTGCTTACTTCCCGGAAAATATTGTTTCCGGAAAAAAACAGAATGTTGCTGCTTGCTTTTAATATATTTAATCTTCCCATCATTTTACCTGTCCAGTATTCAGAGTGCCCGTTAAAAATAAACAACTTATTATTCCCTGACACAGCAGCATTTTCAAATCCGATGCAGTCTGTAATTTTAAAATTTTTTCTGTATTTCTCAAATAAAAGTTTAATTAACGGAATCTCGCTAACTACACAATGATAAATTCTCGACTCCTTAATCTCATAATTATCATTTATCAGCATTTCAGTTTCTTCGTTATTGATGCTGATTGGTCTGTACATACTGAGATTGTAAAGATACCTGCAGTCTCTGTTTCTGAAATGGTCAATCGTTTTTATGATTCCCGGAGTAATAGAATCCCTGTAATTGCTTCTTCCGCCGAATTCATTGTAACAAATCCATGTATTATCCGACAAAACAATATTGATTTCCGGATTATCATTTTTTTCATTTACGAATAATACGTTCTGATAGAGATTCAGATTTCCGCTTCTCAGAATAAAAACGTATATGCCGCTTTCGATTAATACGATTTTATCCGTTACAGTGCCTCTCTGCAGCTCGTTAAATTTAATTCCGGATAAATCGCATTTAAGGTCTGATGCCTTTTCTCTGACTATCTTATCTGTTATTAAATTTCTTACTTCAAAATTCAAATCATTATATTCCGAATTTTTTGATATTTTAACTGTATCGCCGGCTGTATAAACATAACCGCCGCAAAAGGAAAAATAATTTTTGTATGTTATATATGAGTTATATCCGGAAGGATTGCTGTTTAATATGTAATAAATAAAAAGAACCGAAACTGAAAGGGATGCAACAGTAATCAATGAATATACAGCAACTGTTAATTTTTTGTTTTCCATTTAATTTACAATTTTATGGAGCATTCTGTATCAATATACTCAATTAATACTTTACAAGATCAAAAGTATTTTATTCTTCTTTGTTTTGTTCCGGTTTAAATCAGTTCAAAACTCCTGCGGCAGTCTCTTTATCTGCGCAAATGTAAATACAGGTCCGTCCTTGCAGACATATACATTACCGATATTGCATCTGCCGCATTTGCCGAGTCCGCATTTCATCCGGTTTTCAAGAGTCGTATAAACATCTTCATCTCTGAATCCGAGCTTTGTCAGCACAGGCATAGTGAACTTTATCATCACCGGTGGTCCGCAAAGTATGACTGCTGTGTTATCTGAAGGAGGAGCTGTCTTCTCAATAACAGCCGGAACAAATCCGACTTCTCCGTCCCATGATGGCGTCTCTCCTCCGGGATCAACTGTAATAACTGTCTTAATATCTGTCCGGGCTTTCCATTCTTTTATTTCCTGCTTGTAAATCAAATCGCTTACTGACCTTGCGCCGCAAATGATCGTGAGGTCTTTGAAATCTTTTCTCATGTCGAGTACATTGTCAATGACACAACGAACCGGAGCAATTCCGATTCCGCCGGCTATGAATAAAAGATTCTTTCCTTTTAATTCATCCAGCGGAAACCAGTTGCCGTATGGTCCTCTGATTCCTATCGTATCGCCTTTATTTAAGCGGTGTAATGCCTGCGTGACTTTTCCGTAAACTTTAAAAGAACATTCCAAGAAATCTTTCCTCGTCGGTGACGACGCTATGCAGAATGTTGACTCGCCGTCGCCGAATGCCGAATACTCCGCGAACTGTCCTGCTTTGAATTCGAATCTCTCTGCCGTATCCGCGTCTTTGAATTTCAGTCTGAATGTTCTTGTATCAGGCGATTCGTCTATGACTTCTTTTATCTCCGCAAGGTGCGGCATGTATATATTATTCATGATTTTCCTGTTCTTTAATCTTTGCAGTTTGCAACTATTTCCTTTATATCAATGCTGACCGGACAGCCTCTCGAACATCTCCCGCAGCCGGTGCATAATATCTCACCGAACTTATCTACATAATATCTGAATTTATGATTAACCCTCTGCCTGTATCGCTTGCTCTGTATATCTCTCGGATTATGACCGGATGCATGCAGAGTGAAATTCCCGAACTGGCATCCGTCCCAGTTTTTCATACGCCTGCCTTCGGTATAACTGTAATCTTCATCTACTATGTCAAAACAGTGGCAGACCGGACATACAAATGCGCACTGTGCACAGGATAAGCAAATGTTTCCGATACCTTCCCATTTAGGACTCTCAAAATTCTCTCCAAGCCATTCATAAACTTCCTTATTGTCAAATGCAACTTCGGGCAGTTTTACTTTTTCTGTAACTTGTTTTGTACGGGTTTCATCACCGGATTTTAAATACTCAGCGTATGGTTCAATAAACTCTTTGCCTTTCTCTGTTACTATCCTCATAGCAAAATTATTTTCATCAACAGGTATCAGGAAAATATCAGAACCCTTTTCAGATACAGGCGAAGAACCGACGGATGTGCAGAAGCAATATTCATCATAATGACTGCACATCAATCCAATTATTATAAAATGTTTTTCACGAAGATTAAAAAATTCATCACTGTAATCCCAGTTAAAGAGATGTCGCATTATGTTAAGCGAATTGGCATCACACGGTTTTGCTCCGATTATGACAGTATTTTTACCGTCAATGTTTACATCAATAAGCTGTACGTCATTTTTCCCTCTCTTATAGTATAGCACCGGTTCTGTTTTCGGAAATGCATATGTCTTGAACGATGATTTTGACGGTAATGCCGACGGATCAAGTCTGATAACGGAAACGTCACTTACAGAAACATATTCCGCAGTTCCCGGCGCAAGCAGTGTATGCCCTTTATCAATTACATCCCTGCAGATCTTCATAAGATCTTCTTTTGAAATTATTTTCTCATCCATTTTTAAATTCTTTTAAACATTAAACCCGTAACTTGAAACTTACATAAACAATTCATCACTGTCCTTTTCGTTAAAACTTCCGACAAGCGTCGGTGTTTCAAGACTTCTGCCCGATACATATGAAAAAGATTTCTTTGCTTCCATCGCCATCTTCCTGTTAAGCAGTGACAGAGGTATATCCATCGGGCACGCCCTGTCGCACTCACCGCATCCGGTGCACCGGGCGCTCAGGTGAAATGCCCTGACAATATTCCACGAGAAGTTTCCCCTCTGATGCGAACTCGATTCTATCCATCTCGGAATTGTCTTGTCCGTTATGCATCTCTGACAGTAACACAGCGGACATACAGCCCGGCATGCGTAGCATTTAATGCACTTGTCAAACTCCTTTTTGAAAAACTCGAACCTTTCCCTGTGCGGCATGCTTTCTATCTCTTCGATTTTTTTCAGTATAAGATCACCTGCCTCCGGTGTTTCCTTCTCTTCGCCGAAAATTTTATCAAAATACAGCGGCTTGTGAGTTTCACAGACAGCGCACTTGTAAGCGAGATTTTCGCCGCTGAATTCTTTGCCGAAATCATTTACAACGCCGTGACAGTTAAAACTTATAATATGAATTTCATTTCTATGCACCTGATTTTCCTGTATCAGAGCAACTATAGAATGTACATCACAGGGTTTTGCAGTAACCGCAAGTTTTAATACTTTGTCTTTTTTCCTGCTTAAAGCTTTGATTCTGGCTTTTGTCAGATATACGGCAAGATTGTTAAGACAATATTCATTGAAAACAAGTTTTGAAGTTTCTTCCGGATCAGTAATTATTACAGGTCTGGTTCTTCTCTCCGATACCTGCGTATATCCTATGATTGCGGCAACCTCCTCTTTTATAAGAAATTCTCTCGCATACTCTCTCAGCTCTTCCATCAGACTTCCTCCTTTTCAGCAATCATGTTTAAATTTACATTTTCAGGTATTCCGGGAAAATGTTCGGTAAACTCCGAATTCATTTTCTGATATTCCGTGAACGGACCGAGTTTCTTTATGTCAGCAGTAACTTTCATAATCACTTCAGCGAACTTTTTGCCTTCTGATGCAGATATCCATGAAAACTGCAGTCTCTCTTTTTCAATGCCGGTAAAATCAAGAAGCTCGTGAAAGAAATCCCACCTTCTGCGCGCATGAAAATTTCCTGCATTGTAATGACAGTCATTCGGATGGCAGCCTGACACCAAAATACCGTCAGCGCCTCTTTCAAATGCCTTTAGTATAAATACAGGATCTATGCTCCCCGAACACATTACACGTATCATCTTTACATTCGCGGGATATTTAAAACGCGATGTTCCCGCCAGATCCGCTCCGGTATATGTGCACCAGTTGCACACAAATGCAACTATCTTCGGCTCCCATTTTTGCTTATCCATAGCTCAGTTTATTAAACTTTCATTTTCAGCTTTGTTAACTTCCTAAAGCGCAGCAATCTCCGCAAAGATTTCTTCATTGTTAAATCCCGCAAGTTCAATAGATTTCGACAGACAAGTGGCTGTGCATGTCCCGCAACCCTGGCATACTCCCTGATTTATATATGCCACTTCCTTGTAAACAATGCCGTTGATGTCCTTTATGTCTTTTACTTCCACTGCGCCGAACGGACATACCTTCTGACAGTAAAAACATCCTGCGCAGAGATCCTCGTTGACTTTTGCCACTACCGGCTCCCGTTCGAGCGTATCTGCCGAAAGCAGTATTATCGATTTACACGCCGCCGCCGATGCCATTGCTACGGATTCGGGAATATCTTTCGGCGAATGACATGCGCCTGCAAGAAATACTCCCGCCGTTGTGCTTTCAACCGGTTTCAGCTTCGGATGAGATTCATTGAAGAATCCGTATTTATCATAAGGTATTCCTATCGTTCTGGCAAGAATTGCGGCATTGTCCTGTGGTATCATTGCTGTTGCCAGCACAACCATGTCAGCGTCAATCTCCACAGGCATTCCCGCTATCGTATCTTCGCCTTTGACTATATACTTTCCGTTTTCTTCATAAATTTTTGAAACACGGCCCCTGATGTATTTCACTTTGTCTTCTTCGATTGCACGCCTTACAAATTCCTCATACATTTTTCCACCCGACCTGATATCCATGTAAAATATATACGCCTCGCCGTCATGCACCTTGTGTCTGTAAAGCATTGCGTGCTTTGCAGTGTACATGCAGCAAATCTTGCTGCAGTATGAAATTCCCTTTGATTCGTCGCGTGAACCGACGCATTGTATGAATGCTATTTTCTTCGGAACTTTTCCGTCCGACGGGCGCCTGATTTCTCCGGCTGTAGGTCCCGATGCGCTTGCTATTCTTTCGAACTGAAGCCCGTCAATAACATCACGGTATTTTCCGTAGCCGTATTCACCGTAACCTTTGTACTTTGAGTCCGGAGATTTTTTGTCAATGGTGTAAAGCGAATATCCTGTGGCAACTATTATCGCTCCTATATCAGCAACAAGCATTGAATCCTTCTGATCAAAATCAATCGCCTGCCTGTCGCAGACTTTCACGCACATTCCGCATTTTCCGTTTTTGTAATACATGCAGACAGTTTCGTCAATTACGGGAATATTCGGCACTGCCTGCGGAAACGGTATATATACTGCCGGTCTGAATGCAAGATCCTGTTCAAATGAATTGTAAGCTTTTTTCTTTGTCGGACATTTGGTAATGCAAAGGCCGCAGCCCGAACACAGGTCTTCGTTTATATGCCGGGCTTTCTTTTTAATTGTAGCCTTGAAGTTTCCGATGAACCCTTCAATTTTTACTACTTCGGAATATGTAAGGAGTTTAATATTCGGATGCTGATGAACTTCAACCATCCTCGGAGTAAGTATGCACTGTGAACAGTCAAGTGTCGGAAATGTTTCGGAAAGCTGACTCATATGCCCTCCGATAGACGGCTCTTTTTCCACAAGAATAACTTCGTATCCGGCATTTGCGACATCGAGTGCCGCCTGAATTCCCGCAATTCCGCCTCCGATGACAAGAACTCTTTTTGTAACCGGTACATTTATTTTCGTCAGCGGCTTGTCCCTTTTGACTTTTTCAATTGCCATACGCACAAGCTCTGTCGCTTTCCGGGTCGATGCTTCAATGTCATCGTGTACCCATGAACAGTGTTCGCGCAGATTTGCGATTTCAACCAGAAACGGATTTATCCCTGCCGATACTGCAGCGCTCCGGAAAGTTCTTTCATGCATGTGCGGCGAACATGAACCTACTACAATTGCATCAAGATTCTTTTCACGTATTGCATCCTTTATAAGATTCTGCCCGGGATCCGAGCACATGTATTTATAATCAACGGAATATTCAACACCCGGATAACTCCCGCACTCTTCAGCTACACGCGGACAGTCAACTGTACTGCTGATATTCTCGCCGCAATGACATATGAATACTCCGATTTTCATTTTCAGATCTCTTTAATTTACAAGTGTTTTATCCTCAACTTTATCTTCATATCTGAAATCAACATAGTGAAGATCAATGCCGAGTTCTTTTTCGCTCATTCCGAGAGCAAGTCCTATTAATTCCGTCAGATAAAGAACCGGAAATTCCCTGTGATCAGGATAAGCTCTCTTCATTACTCTCTGCCGCATATCAAGATTTGTATGGCACATCGGACAGGCAACCACCATGACATTTGCTCCGTGACTTCTTGCATCTTCTATGATCTTCTTCGAAAGGTCAACGACTATTTCTCTTCTCGATATTGAATGCGCCGCCCCGCAGCATTCGACTTTCATATTCCAGTCAACTGTTTCCGCGCCGGTTGATTCGACAATTTTCTCCATTGATGAAGGCTGTTCGGCATCATCAAACTTAGTTATTTCCGCAGGTCTCACAAGCAGGCATCCGTAATAACAGGCGGCTTTAAGTCCTGTTAATTCATGCTTGCGGTTTTCTGTGATTTTGTTAATACCTGTCTTCAGAAAAAGCTCAAGTATGTTAAATACTTTTATGTCTTTCTTAAAATCCGCCGACAGAATTTCTTCAGTTTCTTTTTTGATTAAAGGATGATTTGCAATTTCATGCTGAGACATTATAAGACGGTTATAGCAGGCGGCGCAGGGGGCAACTATGTTATCCATTCCCTGCTGTCCGGCAAGCATGATATTCCGCATTGCAAGCGCTGTTGATAAATTATGATTTGTTACGTGAGCGGATGTGGCTCCGCAGCAGGACCAGTCGTTGATTTCATCAAATGAAACTCCGAGTTTTTCAATAACTTTCCTTAGAGAAATGTCATATTCTTTTGCAGAAGAAGTCTGCGAACAGCCGGGAAAATATCCGTATTTCATCATTGCCTCCCGAATAGAAACTCATGTTTTCTTTAACTTTGTTTTCTTAAATATGCTTTTGATTCCTTTTCTGTCTTTAATATTATGTGGCAGAATATTCAGCTTTCCCTTTAAATACATTCCGGGAGCTGAATCAATATCCTGAAAAAGATCAAGGGTTTTCATTTTGTATTCGGCAACAAGCCCGGCTTCATAAGACCTTCCGTGCATTCTTATCTGATCAAGAAATGCTTCGTGAAATTTCAGAATGTTCTTCTGACTTACATCAACTCCTCTTTCTAATGCAATCTCCCGAACTGCATCCATGAATTTTGCCAGATCAAATCCTTTCGGACACCTTGTCGAACAGGTCAGACAGCCCGCGCAAAGCCACGGCGTATCTGATTTAAGCGCATCTTCATAAAATCCCAGCTGTATTAATCTTACGACTTTATTCGGTGCAATGTCCATGTAATATCTGACTGGACAGCCCGCCGAACATTTTCCGCACTGGTAGCAAAGACTGACATCCTGAAATGTCCTTTCGGAAATTTCATCTGCAGTGGTTTTTTTGCTGATATGATCTGTTGTGATATTTTTTTTCGGACAGGTATCCTTATCGGAGGCTTGTGAAACAAAACTAACCTGGAGTTTTTTTGTATCTTTTAATGCATTTGACGACATTTTTTCATCCGCCTTTCATCTCTGCAGTTGGTGAATATCATTCGTTGTTTCAGGATGATTCTGCCATAATTACCGGAAATTTATTTCAGATTTATTTACCGGTTTATTGTATACAAATTTACGAAAAACGTTTGAATAATAAAATGACACTTTCTGTCACCGCTTCATTTGCTTTCCCGGGATCATGGCTTTAAAAAAACTTTCATTAACCTCGAAGGCTCAAAGACTATTGGTTATCAACCTTCAAAAATAAAATCTTTGAGCCTTTGAGACTTCGAGGTTTTTTTCCTCTTTCCCAAGCCCCGGCTTGGTACAGTTGAACAAATATTTTATTATCAAACTTTTCTACGAAGACCAAAATCCCGGCTCAGATATTAATGTTATCACATTCTAAAAATACTCACTGTAAAATTTTTTTACATCATCAGGACCTATTTCTGTATTCAATTGTAAATTATTAATCTCAATCTCAGCATTATTTTTAGCTTTATTACAGTATGCAATAAAAATTTTTATCAGCTTTTCACAATCTTGCTTATTATCCAAAAATACGGGATCGATGTAATTGCCTTTATGACTCTTCATGAAATATATTGCCTGTAAAGGTTCTAAATTCGATTTTTTCCCTTTAAGAAAAATTGTCATGTGCTGATTATGCTGCCACCAGTTTAATTGATGTGTATGAGTGTTATTGTAATTTTTTAAATCGTTTTCTTTTGCTTTGTCAGCGATAATTAAAACTACTTTTTTCTTGTGGTGTTTATCAATTTCTTTGGTAAACCATTCGCCTGTTTCTGCTACTATCAGAAGCGTTGTCCAGTCTTTTTCTTTTATATAATGACGTGTGTAATATTTCAGGGAAAGACCTGTTTCTATTACTTTGGGATTCTTAAAAACACTTTGAAAATAATAATTTCCGTATTCAGGATATATTTCACTGTCTTCTTTGTCAAATAGCTCAAGTAAAATTGACTTAAACAGCTTTTTAGACTTTTTTAAACGCTGCCTGGTTTTATCACTCACCTTGTTATATAATTTATCGAAAATTTCGGGGATTCGCTTTTCAAAAGTTTCTCTGTCAATAATCATGGAATTGTTTTCCGGTCCTAATATAAAAGCTCTTTCCGAATAACCAACTGATGACATTCCCAGTTCATTGCAAAAATCAATTATTGTCTTGGTATTTGATTTATTTAAACTTTTTTTGTGATCTTGTTTCCGCTGCAGAAGAAAGAAATATTTGCCGAACCGGTCTTTTAAAAGCTGATATAATGTTGAAAATCCTTTATACTTTGATACAGATAAGACTAATTCCACCCATGTTCTGTCCCAAAGATAATCGAGTTCATTTTCTAATTCATGTCTCTTAAACAAATATGATATTAATTCATTTCTGGATATACAGCGTGGTTTGTATTTTTCGTTGAATGAATTTTCTATTTTTTTCCAGAGTTCATTCATAATCCCGTCTAAACTGTCTTTTCTTGTTTTGTATGAATTCCTGTTTGAAGCTTCAACCTTTAACAGATTATGTTCAGTGAACATTTCTGTGAATTTATCCCATTTTTCTTTATCGCCGTCCGTGTCTCCCGGTTTTTTAACAGGTGCATCGGGTATGGATTTATTAATGAAATATATTTTGGAATCCGGCGTAAATGAATCAACAAAAAGCTTGTTGAATTCAAAGCTTTGCATATGAAATCCTATAACTATTAAATTGATCGGTGTTTCTTTCTCCTGGTTATTTATATTAACTGTCTTGCCTTTGAGAAGCCGTCTGATAATCATGGAAATCCCCGGGGGAAGGGCAAAATAATCTTCACGTGTAAAACGAAGAGATGACGGATTGTTGCAGGTACCGTGCGGTTTTATATACAGCGGATGCTTTAATGTATTATCGTCCCTGAATAAACCTTCATCAAAATCTCCTTCGGAAATTACTTTTTTATATTCATTCTGCTGAAGCTCATCCTCTATTGCCTGATCAAGAAGTTCATCATAATTAAAATTTATCACAGCATCTATAAATCTGTGTTTTAAAAGATGAGCAATTATTTCGTAAGTAAGGCTTGGATAATATCTGAAGTTATAAAGTTCTGAGAGTTTTTTCTTTACTTCTTTCGAAAAAAACTTGCTGATTGCAAGCAGTTTTGTTTCAAAATCATTTTTATTCAATTGATAAACATTTTCTAATCTTTCTATTTCTTCAGTGATTAAACCGGAAACTATTTTGGATTTTCTTTTGAAATGATTTATTAGTTCATTTCCTGCATCCCTGCCTAATTTCAGGTTTTTTAAAGCATCATGGCTTGCACCTGCTCCGACTACCACTATGTATCTTCCCGGAAGCTCAATTATCTTATTGCAATTTCCGCATGATGTATCAAAAACGTCCTGGTAAACAGGTTTTTTTTTATCGACTATGAAATTCCAGAGAGATGTGTTGACTGAATTAATAGATAATTTCTCGGCAAGTTCTTTTAGTATTGAATTCATATTGTTATTTTCCTCCTTTTAATTGGAAAAAATTTAACTTTTATGAGTTAAATCTAAATGTTCAATTGTGAATGATTTTAGAAGAATTCAGTTGAAAGGTCAAGTCATTTTTCATTTTTAACTCCTGTCACGGTTCATGAAGCTCTCTGAAATCTGTAATCCAAATCACCCGGCTGACTCTGTTCCGGCTGATTCGGATCGTAAACCCCGGCTTTTATTCTGATTGCAGATGAAACTTACTTTCTGACATATTTCTATGTTGCAGTCTTTTTTCTTTTTCTACAGGCTTACTATCCTTCACCCGCAGTCTCCTGACCTTCACTCTCATTTTCCTGACCTTCACTCCCATTTTCCTGACCTTCACTCTCATTTTCCTG
>JAEUSI010000038.1 GCA_016788375.1 Ignavibacteria bacterium
GCTCGTTTGCCGTTGACCAGTTTAACTGAACATTATTTCTGTTAATGGCTGCATTAAAGCCTGCGAGTTCGACAGGAAGAGTACCGTTGTAAATGCCTGAATAACGGCTTACTGCTGTAGTTCCTCCGCCCGGCTTTACAACCGCGGAATTAAGTTCATCCCAGTACAAAGTAATTGTAACTGCCGAAACAATATTCAGAGTAACAGTCGCTAATTTTTCGCCGTTTCCGTTAAAACCCGGATCATTTGAAATATCATCTCCCGGTGTGCCTGAGATATTGTCAAGCTGAACTCCAATCCTGCTTGCGCTGCCGTTTATTGTTGTAAATGGCGCGTTGTAAGAATTTGTAGGGCTGCCGACCGTATATTTCGGATTAATGTATGAAATGACCGGAGTATTCATTGTAGCTCCGTTATATCTGAAATAAAAACTTGAACTGCCCATTTTGAATTCTGCCGGAGTATTTCTCAGCAAGTAAATATCAAAATGAAATTTTGTTCCGCCGTCAGTAATATTAAAATTAGTGATTGTATTTGTCACTGTATCCTGAGAATGTGCCGGTGTTATGAATGAAATTAACGACAGAACAATTAAAATGATATAAAGTGGTTTCATAATGTTTATTAAAATATTTTTATTTAAAATTTTATTCATAATTTGGAACATTTGACAGTTTTCCTAAATTTAATGTGACTAAATTATAATCTGCCGCACTGACAACTGCAGACATATTAAGATCTCCCTGATTATAATTTGTCTGTCCTAAGTTAAGAGTAACTACCGTAAAATCAGCAGCGGAAATTACAAATGATTTGTTTGCATCTCCTGCATAAGCACCATAAATTCCCGGAGCTAAAAGCGCTGCCTGATCACCGTAATATTTATCCGTATTATCCGTAAAATTATACTGTACGCTTGCAGTGTTAAGAGGCTGAGCAAGTTTTGACATTACCGGAAGATGATTCCTGTGTCCGACTACGAGGAAATAATCACCGGGAATTACACTGACTTTAACGGGACTTACTCCGTCAAGATCTACAATCGTTCCGTCAGACTTTATAAATGCTGCTCTCTTTCCGTTTGCAACAGCCAGTCCTGAAGCCGATGTTCTGATTTCAAGATATACCCAGTCAACAACACCCGGTGGAATCGCAGCGACAAATTCTGTTCCGTTATAATTATACTGCGAAGATCCGTAAGGCTGTGAAAGAGGAATAACACCTTCGTCAAGAAGGTCGGTTCTCATGTTTCCGCCGCCGCTGTATGCGCCCTGTAAGTATGCTTTAATATTAATCTGTGTTCCGAAATCATTGATACAGTATTCAGCACCGCCGGTAAAATCACCGTAAACAGTTAATCCGTCAGTTGAGAAGGTATTGTTAACTATGTCAACATGCGTGAATGTAACCCAGGTAATTCCGTTCCAGATAGCTCCGTAAATATTTATCTCAGTTCCCACAACATCACTGCTCAGATAATGGAAAGTATTGTTTGTAATAAAGTCCGTAATTCCTGAAGGTACGATCTTCCAGTCCCGTTTCAGATAATCGTCATAACAGTTATTGTAAGGATGTTTTGTATTCAAAACCCTTGAAGTCAGATAAGCTCCCGGAGCAAGAGTCCATTGCGCAAAATAAACAAGTACTGGAGTATAGCCTTCTTTTCCGATTGCAAAATTAAATGCCGTCGGGGAATTATAATCATAAAACTTTTTAAGGAAACCTGTGCTTGATGTCTCAATATAACTTGCCGGAACGGGATTGTGAATATCTCCAAGCGCGGCTATACTTAGCGTATGCTCTGCAAGATTAAATAATCCGTTAAGCATTATTACTCTTCTGTGAATATCGACATTATCCGACAGCATAACGCCGTTTGCTCTGTTTACAGTAACAGATCTTGCGCCGTCAATGATTCTGGGAATTATAATCTGAGCGGAAGTACCGCCGAAGTATATATCTGACTGCAGACCTCCTTTAATTGCAGAGGTAAGTATACCGTTGTTGACGGTATTTATTATTGAACCGTTAATTACAATTGTATTATCCCTGCCGATTAAAATTCTTGAATCAGGAGTTCCGCCGGTTCCGGAAGCTGACAAATTTTCCAGAACAAGATTTCCTGAAACTGCAAAATCACTTCCCATTTTAAACTGTGAAGAAGCTCCGGTTATACTGAGGTTTTCAAATGTTGTTCTGCTCGGATTATGAAGGAATCCTGCGCCGGGACTTATAAGAGTTAATTCCTTGTCAATAACTGTTGTACCGGAAATTGTTCCGTAAGGTACATTCCAGATTGTTCCTCCGGGTCCTGTTCCCGAAATTGCAGAAGCAAGATCAGGGAAACTTACATTGTTCTGATTAACAATAGAATTAGGCATCGGATTCGAATAATGTATGAAATTAAGCGATGTTCTGACGAGATCCGTTGTCGGTGTAAAATTAAATGCAAATCCAATCTGCGGTATAAACCCGTCAATAAAAGCATTATTGCTCATTGTTACTGTATTTGGAGATTTGTTGGTAACAATTGTACCGGGAGGAATACCCGGTCCGACAATTCCCATTCCGAGAAATATTCCGGATGTTGAAGGCATAAACGAAATAATATTGCTTCCGTTTACAAGTAATCCTCCTGAAATAACTGTAGTATCCGGCACAACTCCGCCTTTCCATTTGTTGTTGCTGGCATCGATTGTTCCGCCCTGATCAGTGAAATTCACAAGTCCGTATACGAGATAAGTACTCATATCGCATTTGTCAACAACCATATTATTTACCTGTCTGTTGAATGCAACATTCGTATCGCAGTTGTCAAAAGTAAGACCTCTGAGTACGACATCTGTAAGCGCTGCCGGCGGGTCGAACAGGTCATTTCTTGCCTGAATCCAGATTCCGCTTCCGGGCGAACTTCTGAAGATTCTTGAATTTCTAATTTCAATGTTTGAATAATCTTCTCTTGCAAGCAGATTTATGTCTATTCCTATTCTGTGATTTCCGGGAGGCATTGAAACAGAAATGTTTTCAAAAAGCGAATTTCTCAGTTTTTCAAAATATATCGTGTGTCCCTGTACCTGATTTGTCGGATTATTGTTTTCAAAAGTGCAGTGTGAAATCATTACATTTTCTATCATAGTCGGATCTATTCTTCTCTGAAATGCAATGATACCGAAATAACCGTTGTTCTTTACGGTTGAATTTCTCATAACAAATCCGTTTAGTCCTGCAAATGTGGGGAAGTAAATTCCAGAATAAGTGCAGTCTTCAAACTCACAGTACTCAATCAAAAGGTCGCTCAGCAATTCCCTGTTTACTCTTAATCCGTTTAATCCGGAAGGTGTGGGTGCAGATGCGTGAACATTTTCCAGTGTAACATAGCTGCTTCTCATGTCTATTGCATCTCCGGTAGCAACTTCAACCCTTAGACTCTTTAAAATCATTCTGGATGAAGCACTTCCTCCGGCTGCGCTTAATGTAACGGTAGAATTGAAGATAGTATTACCAAGCGGATCTGAATCCTTCCATGCTCCGATTACAGTCACTCTTTTGGAAAGTACAAAACCGGCATATGTTCCGTTGGAAACTACAATATTGTCACCATCAACTACCGCAGCATTATCAATTGCATGCTGAACGGTCTGCCACGGAGTAGCTATATTTCTGGCAAGGACAGCACTGTTGCCGTTATTGCCTGTAGCCGCATTTACATAATAAGTCGTAGAATATGCAGCATTTATATACACCAGACTGACAACAAATACTAACAAAAAGTAATAAAATTTTTTCATCTGCTTATAATAATATTATTTAAATTTATTTTTTAATGAATATAAAACACTGAAAGTGAATGTAATTATGTATTGCCGTAAATTTAACGACAAAATAATTTATAATAATTCAAAATTCAATTTAATATTGCTTGATTTATGACAGTTACTAATATTTACTTTTTAAATTATTTCAGTTTAATTTATGAAATTAAACTGATTAAAAACAGTGCAATCATATGAATTTGCATAAAAATCTTTATGTGTCTTTATCCGCTTTAACTCAGATTACGGTAATAACATCTTTTTCTTTACAACCCGCATTAGTAAATTTATTTATAAGATTATTATAATTATGTTGTATAAATTTTAATCATTAATTTTTCAAATGAAAATTACACGCAGTTTAAGAGCTTTTATGGGCGGGATTATTGACTATGCGGGATTATTCCCTCCTTCCAAGCTTGAACTTGAAGAAGCATTCGGAAATTATGTCAAATATAAAAACGGCAGTCTCAGTGAAATGATTTCAGGATTTATCTGCCCCGTAAAATTATTAAAACAGCTTGAAATTATTATATTGAAGAATTACAGGGATGAAAATAAGATTAATGTTACTGTTTTGGGAAGAGGAGGATATGACAGGGATAATTTTCTGCAGGTTCTTGAAGAAGATCTGAATTACTGGTCTGATTTTCTGCTGAATACGGAAAACAAAGTCAATACTGAATCGTTTGAAATAAAATTGCCCGATGAACTTATTACTGCACATGATTCAAAAAAACTGTCCGAATTTATTAATGAAATTTCCGCTAAAATAAAAAACCGTATTAATCAGGATGTTTTCATTTTTTTTGAAGGCCATATCGGAACAAAATGGAAAAAAAATATAAAACATTTTATTGAAGCGGTTAAAATCCATAATGAATCTGAAAATAACTGCGGTTTTAAACTCAGAACCGGAGGAACTGAAATTGACTTTTTCCCGGAACCTGAAGTAATTGCTTATTCTATCCGCGAATGTCTTGACAGGAACATAAGAATGAAATGTACAGCCGGTCTTCATCATCCGTTCAGGCACTATGATATAAATATCGGCGTAAAAATGCACGGTTTCATAAATGTATTCGGAGCTGGTATAATTGCCATGAGGCATAATATTTCGGATTCCGGCCTGAAAGAAATTATAGATGATGAAAATCCGGATAATTTTGTTTTTACCGATGAATGTTTCTCCTGGAAAGACTGGAAAATATCTCCCGAAGAAATAGATTTTGCAAGAAAAAATCTGATGATTTCGTTCGGAAGCTGCAGCTTTGACGAACCGCTGGAAGATCTGGTTGAACTTAATTTACTCCAATAATTATTCATCTGAAAAATATATTTAATGACAAAGAATAAAGTGTTAAAATCATTCATACCGGTTTCAAAAGAGTCTCACTTCCCGGTTCAGAATATTCCGTTTGGAATTTTTAAAACAGAAGCAAATGAAAAACCGCGCGCCTGTTCTGCTATAGGAGATTTTGTTCTTGATTTGTCCGTGCTTGAAATGAACGGAGTATTCAGTAAATTCTTACCAGATAAGAAAAATATTTTTTCGGAAATGTATCTGAACCGTTTTATGTCGCTCGGTAAAGATGCTAGAAATAATGTCAGAAGAGAGATTCAGAGTTTATTAAGCGAAGATAATCCGTTTCTCAGAGATAATGAATCTCTCAGGAATGAATGTCTGATTCCGTCCGTTAATGCAATTATGTGCATGCCTGCTGATATAGGTGATTATACCGATTTTTATTCATCGAAAGAACATGCTACAAATGTCGGGATTATGTTCAGGGGAAAGGAAAATGCTCTTATGCCGAACTGGCTTCACCTTCCTGTTGCTTATCATGGAAGGGCAAGCTCTGTCGTTTTAAGCGGGCATGAAATTGTCCGTCCGAAAGGCCAGACTAAAGATGATGACGCAGAACTTCCTTCATTCGGGCCTACGAAACTTCTGGACTTTGAACTTGAAACCGGATTCTTTATTGGACAGGGAAATAATCTCGGCGAACCTGTAAGTATTGACAGTGCTGAAGACCATATTTTCGGAATGGTGCTTGTAAATGACTGGAGCGCAAGAGATATTCAAAAATGGGAGTATGTTCCGCTCGGTCCTTTTCTTGCAAAAAACTTTGCAACTTCCATTTCTCCCTGGATTGTTACGCCTGAAGCTCTTGAACCTTTCAAATCGGAAAAAGTAAAACAGGTTCCGGAACCTCTCCCGTATCTTCAGAGCAGGAATCATATGTCTTACGATATAAAGCTTGAAGTAAGCCTGCGAACGGAAAAGATGAAAGAATTTACCGTAATATCAAAATCGAATTTCAGATATCTTTACTGGGACATGTGCCAGCAGCTGGCTCATCATACTGTCACTGGCTGTAATTTGAGAACGGGTGATTTGCTTGCTTCCGGAACTATCAGCGGTCCTGACAGGGATTCATACGGAAGTCTGCTCGAACTTACTTGGAGAGGAAGTAATCCGTTAAAACTTCCAGGCGGAGAAGAAAGAAAATTTCTGCTTGACGGTGACGAACTTAAAATTACCGGTTGGTGCGAAGGCGACGGATACAGAATTGGCTTCGGTGAAGTTACCGGGAAAATACTCCCCTCAATAAAATAATTTATTTTTTTAATCTTTGAAAATAATATTAATAATTTCATTTTTTCTCTGCCTGATATTTCCTTCTTGCGGGGATGACCCGGTGACAACGGAAAATAATCCCGACAATAATTTCAGGTATCCGTTCAGTATCGGCAGTTCCTGGTATTACGGAACAAGAAATTTTTTAACAAATATCCGTATAGATTCAGCAAGCAATCCGTTTACAACTGATACTCTCACAGGTTACGGAGACGCCTCTTTTATAAGCGATACAGTTATTAATTCAGATACGCTTCGTTTATTCAGGAACAGTCACAGTGAAGAAGGCCATGCGCATTCAACGATTGAGCTTTATAAGCAGACAGATTCCGGACTAATCAGATATGCTTATTATTCAGACGGCACTAATTTCGGTCCTTTCAGACCTGCCGGCGGTTACAGGTTTACGTTTAAAAATAATTCCTTTAACTCTCTTAATGATTTATTCGGATTTTATTCCGGTGATGAATCCGGACTGAGCGATAATAATTTTTCTGATTCTGTGTTATACTTTGACAATCCGCCCGTTACTGTACTGAAATATCCCCTGACAACAGGAAGCGAATGGCTTTTCAAAATTACCGGTACAACAAAATTTACAAAAAAGTATTTAAACTATGAAAATACGGAATCATCCGGAATGAATTATTACTGCATAAAAATCCGGAAATTCTGGTATATGAATAACTCTGCTATGCCTGAAGCAAATCTTATTTTCTATGATTATTTTTCCGGATCAGGAATGGTAAAAAGAGATTTTACCATTAAAGATATTCAGGTGTCAAATCAGTCGGGTAAATTAATCGGATACATAGATGCAAAAGAAGAATCCTTTCTGAATATTTTTATTCAACCTTAACTTAATTATGTCAGATACCAAAGTTCGTCTTACACAGATGGTTACATCAGCCGGATGCGCCGCAAAAATTTTTCCGCATATTCTTTCCGAAGCTCTGAAGGATATCGAATGGAAAACAAACGAGAATGTTCTTGTCGGATTCGAAGGCAAAGATGATGCGGGGGTTTACAGGATTAATGATGAACTTGCCCTGATTCAGACAACTGATTTCTTTACACCTGTTGTAGATGACCCTTATGTCTTCGGACAGATTGCCGCGGCAAATGCATTGAGTGATGTTTACGCAATGGGTGGAATTCCTCTCAGTGCGCTGAATATTGTCGCATTTCCTCAGAAAGAAGACCTGGGAATTTTAAAGGATATTCTAAGAGGAGGGTCAGACAAGATAAATGAATCCGGAGCAGTTATTATCGGAGGTCATTCGATTGATATTTCAAACATTGTTTACGGTATGGCTGTGACAGGATCAGTTCATCCGGACTATATTAAAGGCAACAATTCTTCCCGTCCCGGTGATGTATTAATTCTCACAAAAGCTCTGGGTACGGGTATTCTTAATAATTCCGTTAAATTCGGAAATCCAGAATCCGGAGTTTATGATAAACTGATTTCATCTATGACGCGTCTGAACAGAAATGCTTCAGACGCAATGGTAAAAGCAGGAGCAAATGCCTGTACGGATGTTACAGGTTTTGGTCTTGCCGGACATTCAATGCAGATGGCAAAAGCTAGCAATGTTGTTTTTAAATTCTTCATGAATAATCTTCCCGTTCTCGAAGGCGCAGTAAAAGGCATAGGAGACAATCTTCTTACAAGAGGAGATAAATCAAACCGCGAATATACGAAGGAGTTTATTTTTTCGGAAGGGAAAGTTGACTCAATAAAAGAACATCTTGCTTATGACCCTCAGACTTCCGGAGGTTTACTTATTTCAGTTCCTGAAGAGAATTCTGATTTACTTATGAATCTGCTTCATGAAGGCGGTGATGAAACAGCTGTAATTGCAGGTGAAGTTTTAAATTCTGATGGGAAATACAAACCCGGATCAGTAATTTTTGATTACAAATAAGATTTAATGATGATAAAGGATATCACAACAAAGGAATTATTTGATCTGGTTAGAAATACTGATACATCAGGTCTGCCGTCTCTGAAATCAGTTCTAGGGAATCATGATTTAAGGAAATACAGCATAGAAGAACTCCTTTCAGAATTAAAACACAATCCCGGTGAAATCCTTTTAATTGACGCCAGGTCTGAAAAAGAGTTTGAAGAATCTCCGCTGCCGCATGCCGTTAGTTTTCCTGTATTAACTAATCCGGAAAGACACAACGTAGGTCTTATCTATAAAAATTATTCAAAATCATCTGCGCTCTGGCTGGCGCTTGAATATGCCTCGCCTAAGTCAGAAGCTCTTTCAGTTTTTCTAAAAGAAAATAATGCGGACAGAAAGAATATTATTGTTTACTGCTGGCGCGGAGGCGGGAGAAGCGGTTATCTTTCTAAAATGATTTATGATGCCGGTTATATTCCTTCGGTAATTTCCGGAGGTTATAAGTCTTACAGACAAACCGTGAACAGATTTTTTTCCGGAAAAGAATTTCCGTATAGTCTTCTGGAACTTTCCGGACTTACGGGCTGCGGGAAAAGCGAACTACTGAAGTCTGTTTCGAATGAGATTCCGGTAATTGATCTTGAATTTTCCGCAAAACATTTTTCAAGCCTTCTCGGTCATATACCTTATGAAATAAGAAATTACTCCCCTGTTCCGAATCAGTCCGCTTTTGAGAATGATCTTTATTCGCAGATTTATTTTAATTCAGATGAAAGCAGTTTGCCGGTGTATCTTATAGAGAGCGAAAGCCGCAGAATCGGAAGGATGGAAATGCCGGAAATAATTTATAGCTCACTTCAGAAATCCCCTGCCGTAAAAATTATCTGCTCTATTGAAAACAGGATCAGAAGAATTATTGATGATTATTTCGGGAAGGATATGAAAGGGATTTTACCGATGATTAAAATCATGAAAGAGAAAGAAGGTTTCTTCAGACAGCAGCTCAGCCGGAAAGTTTATGATGAGCTGATCAATCTGCTGGAAAACGGAAGAGTTAATGAATTCACTGAAATAATGATTGTTAAATATTATGACCTGAAGTACAGGGATAAAGGCAAGATCCCGGAAATTGTTATCTCTATGGACAATAAGGAAGAAGCTGAAATTATTCTTAAAGACTTTTACGGGAAATTCAAAGGCAGGAAATAAACTAACCTGGTTTATTGTTCTTACAACCGGATTTTTATTCGTCAATAACTTCATCCACGATAAATACAGGTCTCTTTCGGCTTGAATCAAGAGTTCTCCAGAGATATTCCGCAATTATTCCCAGAGAAATATTCGTCAGTCCGAATCCTATCATCAGAATAATTATAAGCCCGGGCCAGCCGTATTCCATCGGATGACCGCTGAGCTTGTAAACAAGTATAAACAGCCCGTATACAAATCCTATAATCGAAATCAGTATCCCGCTGACTGAAACAAATCTTATCGGCGCATATGAATATGAAACAAATGAATCTATGACAAGCTTTATTTTTTTCTTAAGAGTCCATTTCGACTTTCCTATCTTTCTCGATTCCTTGTCATATTCAATTTTTGCCTGTTTAAATCCCAGACTGAGTATCTGCAGGAATATGGATGAGTTCGATTCAATATTTTTCAGTATATATTCCTTCACTTTTTCGTTGAACATGGCAACATCATAACCGTTCTCCGGAAATCCCGGCACGGCGTATTTCTGCATTAATCTTGAATACAGTTTCGAAAAAATCCTGAGTTCATTTATATTAACACTTCTTCTTTCAGCCCAGATTATATCATAACCTTCCAGATGCTTTTCATACATTTTTTCTATAAGATTAAGAGGATCCTGCAGATCGGAATAATTAAAGGTTATTAAAGGCGATCTTGAATTTGTAATCCCGGCATAAAGCGCATTTATGGATCCGAAGTTCTTTGAGAGCTTTACGATTCTGTGTTTGTAAGTATTATGATTTAAACTCTTCAGCAGTTCTACCGATTTATCAGTTGAACCGTCGTCAACAAAAACAACTTCGACTTTCAGACTGTTAAACCTGCCGAAATATTCGTTAAGCGAGTTTACCAGAAATGGTATCCCCTCTTCTTCGTTGAGAAACGGGATTACAACTGTCAGATCAAAATTATTCAGATTATTTTCCTCCCCTGAGATTAATGTTGGAATCATTGACATCTACATACTCGATTTTGATTCCGTTTTTTACATACCAGATGCAGAGCTCATCCAGAGTGAATTTATTGCACTTCTCGTAGCAGTACCAGTCGTAGTTAAACTCCATGCTCTTGTCGAAAAGAAAATCCTTATTGTAAAAGCATTTAAAAACGGCATAATATATAAATCTCTGAAGGCTCATTTCCTTTCCGCTTAATGTACCGAGTTCGG
This sequence comes from Ignavibacteria bacterium, assembly GCA_016788375.1. Classification (GTDB taxonomy): domain Bacteria; phylum Bacteroidota; class Ignavibacteria; order Tepidaquicellales; family Tepidaquicellaceae; genus JAEUSI01. The sequence goes on from JAEUSI010000038.1 coordinate 10,792, forward strand.
AACAATATTCCGGTACTTTTACATTTATATTCATCTCCGAAAGAAGCTTTCCTATTTCAGTTATCTTTCTGACTGCATTCAGTTTATCTTTTTCTTTGAGCCGGGCAATTGAGTCTCTGATAATCAAATCCATCTTTTCTCTTACATTGGATTTTCTCGCAACTACGCTTAAAATTACTTTGCTTTTTTCATTCAGGGATTCAGCAAGTGAAAAGAATATTTTCTGCGGGTCTACGGTATTTGACAGAGACTGCTCGCATGACAGAAAATCAATGCTCCCTTTTTTAAACGGATGATGCAGTGCATCCGCCTTTATTACGGTAACTCTAGGATTATCCTTGTATTTTTCCTGCAGGTAATAAACAGAGTCGCTTATTTCCAGAGCAAAAACATGCGCATTGCTGTATTTTAGATACCAGTCAACTGCCCTGCCTTCGCCTGCTCCGATTTCAGCAATTGTATTTACGTCTGACAGATAATTACCGAATTCTCTTCCCGTTTTAAATCCGTATCTCAGGAGAAAGTCCTCGAACTGATGTTCTGCAAACGCCTTGTCCTTTTCAAGTCTTACTGAATTTTTCCATCTCTCGGACGCCGCTATATCGGACTTGACGTCATGCTTCTTTGAGTGAACATAATTGATAAAATTATCCTTTATCTTCACGTTGTTTTTTAAATAAAATGTGGGGGATTTCATGGGGTTTTTATTTTTTTGATTTCAAATATAATCAGTCCTCCGTTGTTTTTCAGAAACGGAAAAGACTGTATTGTTTTATCCGTTTTCTCAATTTTACTTAAAGCCTCTTCCGGATTCATTTTATTGTAATATGTCGGAGGCAGATATACGCTCGTATAAGACAGTATTTCAACATCACCTTTATCAAACCATGAATCAAGCATTTTCTTATTGATTTCCGGAGTCAGTCCTTTTTTATTTTTTTTCCACGACTTCGTAAAATTTGTAAGAAAATCAAAAAAGATTCTGAATACAGACCTGTTGTTTTCCATTCCGAAATGTATTCCTCCTTTTTTCAGCTTCTTCTGAATTTCCCTGCTTGTTTTTACTGCATCAGGAAGCTGACTGAGCACTCCGCTTGTAACCGCAAAATCAAATGTCCCGTCTTTAAACGGAATTCTGTCGGCATCGGCTATGAAAAAAGTCTGAAACCGGTAATTCCCTTTTTCCTTTGAACTTTCAATTGCTCTTTCTACAGATTTTTTGGAAATGTCAATTCCCGCCAGAAATGTATTCTCTTTGTATATCCTTCCTGCGCTTCTTCCGTTTCCGCATCCGACATCAAGTATCATATTTCCATCCTTAATTTTTGTTTTCCATTCGCCGAAAACTTTCCTGTCCATAGCCTGCCAGAATGGCTGCATTGCATAATCATCATAATTATGGCTTTTGTCAACTGCAAAATCATCATAGTGGCTTCTCTGCTCAAACTGGTTTTTTACGGAATCTCCGCCGCTGTTTGCGCTTTCCGCTTCATACTTTATTCCTAATTCCGCGAATTTGTCTTTATACTTTTCATAAAACTTTTTTCTGTCGTCAGGATACATTAATTCGGGTCTAATAAGTTCAAGCACTTCGTTATGAACCGGAAACCAGTTGCCGGATTTTCTGCATAATAAAATACCGTTTTTAATATGATCTGCATCGGAACTTTCAAATTCGAACATCTCCAGTGTACTCTCATCTGAATCATTCAGCACCGGACTTTTGAGAAACGGAATAAATTTTTTATGCATTAATTAATTATTTATAAAAGGACTTTTTTAAAGTTTATTGCCATTTACAGTGAATAACATATTTCCGGATAAGCTGGTATCTTCAGAACAGTATTATTTACTTTTTTCATTATTAATACTGCTCTTCAGAAAATTGAAATGCAAAATTAATATAAATTAATATATTTTAAAACAGAATTTTACCAACAAGAAATCAGCACCGGAACGCAGGATAAATTCAGAACGCCGGTGTAATTTCATCCGAAAATGACTTTGATATCAGCTCCATCTGAGTTTCATTGAATTTTGACAGTGAACCCTCTGCAGGACTTGCGCTGCCTTTTTTGCTTATACAGTATAACCGCTGGCTTGCAGCAAGATCATTCTTCAGAAGTATAGCAAGGAAATTCCACGCACCCATGTTTCTCGGTTCTTCCTGAACCCATAATACTTTATCCACATTTTTGTAAGACATTAATATCTCTTTCATTAAATCATCCCTGTAGGGATAATACTGCTCAAGCCTGATAATTGCAGCATCCTTTATTTTGTTTTCATTTCTGTATTTCAGAAGGTCATAATAAACTTTTCCGCTTGTTACAATTACCCTTTTCACTGCATTTTTATCAGCTGTTTCGTCATCAATTATCTCGTTAAATTTTCCTTTTGTAAATTCAATTTTTTTAGATTTTGCCTCCGGGAGTCTCAGCAGACTTTTGGGAGTAAGTATCACGAGAGGTTTTTTCTTTTTCTGTTTTGTCTGTCTTCTGAGAAGATGAAAATACTGCTCTGAACTTGTCGGATTGCAGACGATCATATTGTCTTCCGCACACAGCGTCAGAAATCTTTCCAGCCTCGCGCTCGAATGCTCGGGACCCTGCCCTTCCTGCGCATGAGGAAGAAGCAGGACAAGATTATTCGGCAGCCCCCATTTAGTATCCGAGCTTGAAATGAAATTATCTATAATCACCTGTCCTGCATTTGCAAAATCACCGAACTGCGCTTCCCACAGAACAAGCGTAGCAGGATCCGCCGTGCTGTATCCGTATTCAAAACCGAGCACTGCCGCTTCGGACAGCAGACTGTCAAGAGGCTCTATCATTGCTTTTTCCGGCGCAACATTGTTCAGCGGAATTATTTCTTCTCCGTTTTCCGAATCGGTAAGCACAATATGCCGCTGGGAAAATGTTCCTCTCGAACTGTCCTGTCCGCTGAGTCTCACCGGAATACCCTCCTGCAAAAGACTTCCGAATGCAAGGGATTCTCCGAATGCCCAGTCAACTTCAATGTCCTTGTCAATAAAGTCTTTCCTTGATTCTATAAATTTTCTAAGCTTCGGATGCAAACTGAAAGTGTCCGGAAGTTCTGTGATTGCCTTTACTATCTGATTAAGTTTATCTTCGGAAACATAAGTCTCCGGATGGGATTCGGCGGCTTCTATTTCTTCCTCCGTTACTGCAAGCGGAATGTCGGATTTAAACTTCTGAACTTTTTCATGACTTTCATTCATCTTTTCGAAAATTTTCAATTCCATTTCTTTAAGTTCATCTTCGCTGATTACCTTTTCCGAAAGAAGCTTTTTCCGGTAAATTTCCTTTACCGAAGGATGAGACCTGATAGTCTTATACATAAGCGGCTGTGTAAATGCAGGTTCATCAGCCTCATTATGCCCGAGTCTTCTGTAACCGAAAACATCTATAACGACATCTTTATTAAATTTCATCCTGTATTCAAATGCAAGTTTTGTTACAAGCATTGTTGCTTCAGGATCATCACCGTTGACATGAAATATCGGAGCCTGCACCATTTTAGCAACATCAGATGCATAAAAAGATGATCTTGCATCAATAGGAGAAGTGGTAAAACCGATTTGATTATTGATAATTATATGTACAGTGCCTCCGGTTCTGTAACCGTGAAGCTGTGACAGATTGAGTGTCTCCGCTACTATCCCTTCACCCGCAATCGCCGCATCTCCGTGAATAAGAACAGGAAGTATTTTATTGTGACCTTTGTCCTTTAATCTGTTTTGCTTTGCCCTGACTATTCCTTCTACAACAGGATTGACAAATTCAAGATGTGAAGGATTAGAAGCTACGGATACTTTAATGTTCTTACTGCCGGAAGTTTTATAATCTCCTGATGCTCCGAGGTGATATTTCACGTCACCGGAACCCTGTGAAGATACCGGATCTATGTAGCCTTCAAATTCCGAAAATATTGCTGACATTGATTTGCCGATAATGTTGGCAAGAACATTAAGCCTTCCTCTGTGCGCCATTCCCATGACGATTTCATTCACTCCGTCATCTGCAGCGCATTTTAAAAGATAATCCAGCGCAGCTATTATCGTCTCCGATCCTTCAAGTGAAAATCTCTTGTGGCCTATATACTTTTTATCTATAAATTTTTCAAAATTTTCCGCTTCTGATAATTTAAAAAGTATGTGTTTCTTCTCATCGTTATTAAACCTCGGTATATTCATGTCCGGCTCCATTTTATCCTGCAGCCATTTCTTCTCATCCGGATCCTGAATATGCTTGTATTCAACTCCGATTTTATCGCAGTATGTCTGAAACAGAATGTCGAGTATTTTTCTCAGGTTCGCTGTCCGAAGTCCGGCAAGTCCGTCGGTTATGAATTCCCTGTCATAATCCCAGACTGTGAATCCGTAATTCGATGGATCGAGTTCGGGATGATGATGAACTTTAAGATAAAGCGGATCCAGATTTGCAAGCAAATGTCCGCGGACTCTGTACATGTTTATCAGCTGAATTGCCTTTGCCTGACGTTCGATTTCTTCTATGTTGTCAATCCTGCCTGTATCATCTTCTTTTCTGTCAACATACCACTTTACCGGCGATACCGGCAGTCCGAGATCCCTGAATATTTCCTCGTAAAAATTTTCCTCTCCTCTCAGCAGATCACTGAGCTTTTTAAGAAATAATCCCGATTCAGCTCCCTGTATTATTCTGTGATCATAGGTGCTTGTAATATTCATTATCTTGCTTAATCCGATATTCGTAATCACTTCGCTTGTTACCGCCTGATATTCAGCCGGATAATCAATTGCTCCGGTCGCGATAATCGCTCCCTGACCGATCATAAGCCTCGGAGTTGAAGCCGCCGTGCCGATCGTTCCCGGATTTGTGAGCGTTATTGTCGTTCCCTGAAAATCGGCAACTTCAATTTTATTGTTTCTTGACCTGTTGATTATATCATTATAAGCTTCGAAATACTGGCGGAAATTCAGTTCATTTGCTTTTTTTATAGACGGAACAATCAATGACCTGCTGCCGTCTTTTTTTTCAAGATCTACAGCCAGACCAAGATTTACATCTTTTTTTCTTATTAAATTAGGTTCATTGTCAATAATTGTAAAAGAATTGTTCATCACCGGAACAAGCGCTATTCCTTTTACAATAGCCCAGCCGATTATATGCGTATATGAAATCTTTCCTCCGTTTTTTTTGCGGAGATGTTCGTTAATTATTCTTCTGTTTTCTTCCAGAACTTTCACCGGAATAGCCCTGAATGTTGTGGCGGTCGGAACAGTAAGGCTGAAATTCATATTATCTACCACTTTTACTGCTGCTCCTCTTATCGCTGAAGCTTCTTCTCCATCAGCAGGCATCGGCATTGCAATGCCGGTCAGATTTCCGCTGTTTGAATTTCTGCTGACCGTTGTTTTTGCGGAATTTGTTTTTATGCCGTCTCCGTTGGAAACAAGATTCATTTCCCTGAATAAATCTTTCCAGTTATCACTCACAGAATCCGGATTCTTTCTGTATTCTTCAAGCAGTTCAAGTATATACCAGGTATTCATGCCGAACTCCGATATCTTTTCCTGTTGCCCGGCAGTTAAATCTTCTAAATTCATTTGTTAAATTAATTTATGCAAACTTAGTCAAAAAATTGAACAACTTCATGACAGTAATTATAAGTAAGTTTGGACGTGTAATCATTTTTTAAGGGAAAATCTGATTAATATTTCCGGAAAGTTTTATTCGGTTTAAAATATGATCATAATTGATTATAAACTACCGAAAGATAAGTACTATTTATTTTTTAGTAACTTTTTTGTGTGAGGAAATGTCTCCGATATAAAATGAAACTCCCGCATAAAACTGAAGATATGAAATATTCCTGCCGCCGGCGTTGTCGTTAAGCACTATATCACTCGAGGTTTCATCTTCTTCAAAATCGCCTTTGCCGAAGAGGTTGGCGAGATTATACTTCATGCCGCAGATTATACCGACATAATCGTTACAGTTAAAATCCACACCTCCTCCAATCTGCAGACCTATGCGGGTTTCAGACTTAAGATGATTTTTTGGAAAATTACTGCTCGGGTTGCTGCCGAAATTACCGCCGAAAAAATTGCCCGTCAGATCGAGTCCGGCAAAAGGATTAACGGAAGCTTTCGGATTGAAATCATATTCTCCGCCGATTGAAGCAACTATTATACTTACATCCGGCAGGAAATAAACTGTTCCGTTTTCTGTACTGCCGCTTCCTTCTTTCTCCGTATTTTCATTTGAAATAATATCACCCCAGTTTTTAAATCCGTTGTATTCCAGATTAAAAACCATTTTAAAACTGCCGGATTTGTTCATGGTAAGTTTACCTGCAAGCCCGAGATTGTATCCCGTTTTCATAAGATAAGGCCACTCACCTGATACAGTATCCGTTAATTCTACCGGATTCCGGAAATTTCCGAGCGGCTGGGAATATCCTGCGGTCACATTCAAAATAAATTTTGCCTGAGAAAAAGAATTTTCCGCCGGGTACAGAAATATTAACAAAATCAGAAATGAAAATAATTTGAGCATTCTTGTTTTTTGCTTTTGTCCGGCCGGATATATTTTTTCAGTATTTTTAAATTCTCTGATCAAATTTACTTTAACTAAAATTTATTATTGGATTTAAAAAAATTAAAATTTCCGAACCAGTATGCCAGATATAATTTGATTTCATTGTTTTTTAAATGTATGTCATCATAATCTTCATAAAATCCTTCCCTGTGATAAAACAGGAATTCAGTTCCTATGTTTATATGATCGAATAATCCTACTTCAAGTCTTGGTCTTAAAATACCTACAAACTCATCGCTCGGCGCTCCGATAACGGTGTGAAGCCAGTATAACTTGTAATTCAATCCCAGATATCCCCAGTCAAAATTCAGGAAGCTCTCAAAATTCATATTCAGCCCGCTGCTGAAGTTATATTCTTTTTCACCGTAAGCAGAATATACTGAATTAGCAGCTCCCAATGGCATTATGTTTAAATGAAGCGATGTGAGAATCGAAGAATTACTTACTGACATCGGAAACCTTGAAAGTAAACCGGCTCCGAAACTTATTCCGCCGACTTTGTAAACGGAATTATCAAAAAAATCATACTGCTGAAAAAGCCCTGCAAATAACTTCCTGTCTATACTGTTTAAATTCTTTCCTGCAAGTGTTCCGTAAGCCGTAACCATGCCTATCGGCGACTGGGTTGTATCTTCGCTTATATTAAACTGTGATTCTATCCTGAAAAAATCAAAAGGCTTAACATCACGTTCTCTGAAAGCTGTTCCGTAAATCATTCTGAAATTTATGGCGGTATTTACCGTTCCGGTAAAGAAAGTTGTTCCGTCAAGTACTCTGTTCGGTCCTGCCGACACTTCAAGAAAAACAGGTTCCTTCTCATATGCCTGCTTTTTAGTAACACGTGATATTTTTCCGGTAAGTATTCTGTTTAATGCACGCATAGGATCTAACAGCCCGGCGAATATTTCTCTCGACACCCTCGGCCATCCGGTTGTGCTTTCGTCAATTATCAGCGAACTTGATCTGTATAAAAGCTCTCCGAGCATGTATCCGCTTACGGTAGTATTTATCAGATCATTCACTGAAGGTGGTTCGTTTTCCATGAATAACTCCCACATAAGACTTCCGCCGAATGAAAACGGAACCGATTCCCAGAATGAATAACCGTTTGACCGCGCAGTATTAAAATATAAATTACCGTGATAAGGATGAGCAAAATAATTTGTAATAAAATGATCATGATCCCATACAGCGCCGATTTCTAAATTAGTTGCTATTGTATTAAAACTTATTCTTGCAAAATGAGATTTAGTCACATAAGCGTTAAATGCGCCGATTCCTGCATTCAGGCCGATAACTTCAGTTATGGGAATCCATAATGGATATTGTTTATTCAGTTCGCTGTCAGGTATTTCCCTTAGTTTCAGGGAATAAACAGGGGCTGATTCTTCAATACTTTTTATTCCGGGGAAATTGCCGGATTCATTTTTGAGAACAGGATTTGAATTCAGCTTTAATGATGTGTATTCCTTAACAGATTTTTTGTTAAGTTTTAAAACAATCTTGTTAAAGTAAACTGAATCCTGAGCAATGATTTTGCCGGTAATTAATGAAAATATAAATATAAGTATTAAAAAATTTTTCATTCAGTTTAAAAAACTTTTTTAAAAAATTGAAAAGCCTGCCATGCCGATGAACTGATTTTTGCTGAAATCATCCCCGCTCTTTGACTGTACTCTGTAACTGTATCCGATGCCTGCAATAAATCTGAGATTCTTTGTAATTTCCATTTCTCCGATCAGTCTTGCCTGTACGGCAAACTGATGTATCCAGCTGTCTTCTTCAGACTTATCTTCAAATATCTCCGCATAACCTGCATTCGGTGTTAAAAGAAATTTTTTGCCGATTCTGAAATCATAACCGTAATATGCAGCTATTGAACCGGATTTTGTGTTCTTTGTATCAAATATGTTGTAGCTTCCTTCAAGGTATGATACAAAATCCGCTGCGTTGATTTTTATTCCTGTTGTATATGCCGCAAAAGTGCTGGAGAAGTTTATCCATGATGCGCCTCCGTTCTTTGTGGCAATATTAACAGCTCCGACAGGGATTCCTTTCTGATAATCGGTAATATTAACAAGACCAAGCTGAAATACATTATTGACTGAATTGACATTTAACAATCCGATCTGCACCCCGTTATTTATGCCTGCTATATTTCCGGGCGCAATCTGTAAACCTTTCAAATAATATGCAACGGCATTGAATGTTGTTCCGAGCTGAACTCCGCTTAAATTCTTTCCGGCTATATTAGAATTGCCGATCTGAATTCCTTTGAAATTATCTCCCGCTACATTAACCACAAGTGAAATCTGTGAACCTGTAAAATTCTCTGTAGTGTAATTGACTGTTCCCGCAATCTGAACTCCTTCCATCGACCTGGTCGTAGTATTAAACAACCCTCCGATTTCCAAACCCTTAACATTTCCTCTGTGCAGATTTCCTGCTGCAGACAGGATGAAACCGCTTGAATTGCCGGATATGCTCGTTACCCCTGCGTTGATATTTACACCCTTGAAATTATTCTGCACTAAGGTAAATCCTAATCCTGTATTAAATGTATTTATGCTCCCGATATTTGTCATGAATAGTGTCAGATTGACATCTGCTTTATCCTGATCGGATTTATTTATGCTTAATGCCTTGTACCAAGCAGAAACATTGAACGGATATGATTTTCCCTGTGCGGATATATTTGCCGGAAAGCATGAAATAATAAGAAATGTTGTGAGGATTCCTGATGAATATTTAAAGCCGGTACGGGTTAAAACTTTAAAAAGTAAATACAATTTATAATTATAATATTTAATTCATAAATATTGCAAATATTATCAATATAAAGAAAATAAAGAAAAGCAACTCCGGGTATTTATATGTTTTCTAATTTATTTAAATTATTAATTCCTCACCCGGTATTGCTGATGCTTTTGCAAAATACAATTTGTAAGACAAACAAGAAACTTTAAAAATATTCTTCAGACCGGTTTAAACTGTTCAAATGACTGAAGACAGTTATTGCAATAATGAATTGCCCTGCACTGCGTAGGACCGAAAGAAGATTTCAGCGAAGTATTTTTACTTTCGCAGAATGGACATTCGACATTTGTCAGCATTTCAATCTGAACTAATCCGTCATGCTTTTGCGGTAAAGCAAATTTCGAGGCTTTCAGCATTTCTCTTCCTCTTTCTGAGATCATATTTGTATTCCACTGTGTAGCATAACTGACTTCTACTTCAACTCCTTTTACCGGAAGTTTCATGACTTTTTCCTTTATATCGTCCTGCATATACTTTACAGCCGGGCATCCTGCGAATGTAGGCGTCATTTTTATTCTGACAATTTCCTCCTGATCGATTTTCACTTCCGTTATAATTCCCATATCTACAACAGAAATCAGAGGAATTTCAGGATCTTTTACCTCAAACAAGACTTCCCATATTTCTTTTTCGCTGATCAATTCTAAAATTTTGATTGTTTTCATATATATTACATCATCATTATTCTCACAATACATCATTTATACAGTATTAATATCTTAAGATTATATAAGCTAACCGCCTTAAAGTAAAATAAGTTAACTGTAAAGAACTGGTATCAATTATCGCTGTTGAATTTTCCCGTCAACTTTCTCTCTGTTACCATTCAGCTTTAGGATCTATTCTGTAAACTTCCGTCATTTCATCAAGCAAAGGCTTAAGATATTCTGTATGGATTCCCTTTCTTCCGCCGTAAGAAGGTCTCACGCTGTCAATATCAGGTAAACTCAGATTTGCTAATTTGAGTATATGAGATATTTCCGAAATCCATCTTTCCTGCAGGACTGCTTCACCTTTAAAAACTCCTGATTCTATAAGCTGATTTTCAAAACCGGAGGGTTCAAAAATTCCGAGCGCAAGGGGAAAACATTCATTTAGTGTATTCTGCATTCTTATTCTGCTTTCATCATTGCCGTTGCCCAGCTGAATCACCCATGCTTTGGCATGCATTGTATGATACTTGAGTTCACCTCTGAATTTCCTTGTAACGTTCGCCAGCTCTTCAAAAGATGAGTTAACAAGCATATCGAATCTGATCGCATCGGCTTCATCAAACAGAAAATGTCTCATTAAGCTGAAATCATATTCGCCTATCGGGTATTCAACAAGATGACAGCATTTCATCTGCTTTTCTTCCCTGCCGAATGCAAGTGTATCGGGATCGCTTTCACCCATACCTGTCAATACCTGATACAAAGCCTGCGCATGGCCAAGTTTGTCCTGAGCCATGGAAGAAAAAGCAATATCTTCTTCGAGAATCGGTCCGAGGCCGGTCCATTCTGAATTCCGGTGGCCAAGTATAAGTTCGTCATCTGCCATTCTGAAAATCAGGTCTTTTACGGCAGGAATATATTCGTTTGAAAGATTCATTTTCAGATTTTATCCGGGTCTTTAAATTTATTTATTCTGTCCATTACTTTGTATCCGCCTGCTTCTCTGTACATTTTTTCGGGAGTAGTCTCAAAAATATCCTCATCTTCCTTTCCGGTTCTGCTTATGTCCGAAGTTTTAACAACCCAGATATTAACACATTTGTATCTTCTTGCAAACTGTTCCTTTGCAAGAAGAAGAGCCATTTCCGCATTCGGAGCGTGAAGCGAGCCGACATGCTTATGGTGATCACCCGTTTTTTCCTGATGAAAGACTTCAAAGGTCTGCCAGTGATGTAATTCATTTAACGGTTTTTGATCGGGAGTTTCCGGAAGTTTCTCTCTTGTTATTCTCGGATCCAGCGAAATGATTGTCTTATCAGTTTTCATTTTTTCATTTATAATACGTGATACATCAGCCGGTTTTTATTAAGACAGAGGCGTTACATATTGCTCATCCTGTCTCATTAATGCCCTTCTGACCCATTCACCCTTTTCTTCAGATTTCCTTCTCACGGCAAGTCTTTCCTTATTACACGGACCGTCTCCGTTAATGACTCTTTTAAATTCTTCCCAGTCCGGTTCCGTATATTCCCATTTGCCGCTGGTCTGATTCTTCTTCAGATTCGGATCTGGAATAGTCAGTTTTAATTCCCATATTTTGGGAACATACATATCGAGAAATTTCTGCCTCATATCATCGTTAGAAGCCATCTTAACTTTCCATCTCATCAGGGTTTCGGTATGAACGGAAATTTTATCCGATGGTCCGAAGAAATGCATAATTGGCTTCCACCATCTGTTAAGCGCATCCTGTACCATCTCTCTCTGCTTTGGAGTTCCGGTTGCAAGAAATACTACATTGTCATGACCGTACTTTAAATGGAATGATTCCTCAATGCAGATTCTCTCAAGTGCCCTGCAGTACGGTCCGTAAGAACCTTTTGAATTTGCAACCTGATTTATTATCGCTCCTGCATCAATAAGCCATGCAATCACTGCTGTATCTGCCCATGTGACAGCAGGATAATTAAAGACATTTGAATATTTTGATTTTCCCGTAATAAGATCATTTATCATATCTTCTCTCGGCTTGCCCAGTGTTTCAGCCGCACTGTATAACAGCTGAGCATGTCCAACTTCGTCCTGAACCTTTGCCATAAGAGCCATTTTTCTTCTGAATCCGGGTGCTCTTGTTATCCATGTTCCTTCAGGCAATGCTCCTATAATTTCAGAATGCGCATGCTGCTCTATCATTCTGATAAGCTGCTTCCTGTATTCAGCAGGCATCCAGTCAGAAGGCTCTATCTTCTCGCCTGCGGCAATTTTCGCTTCAAAATTCTTCAGCTTACCCTGATCTTCAGATTCCGGTTTTCCGTTTTTTGTCTCTTCAAAAATGTATCCGCCGCCGTACATGTTGTTTGTTTAAATTAATAAAATTTTTGTTAGTTACTTAAAATGTTAAATATGCCGCTGTAAAATTTGTACAAATTTAATACAAAATATGTTTATTTGATAGGAACATAGAAAGTCTGTTCTCATTTTTCAGAATCCGTATATTCTTATTTATTTTAATCTGTTTCACAAATTGAAGTTATTTCAGTTCTGATTCATATTTTATTAAATATTCTTATAATTCATTTTCTTTTCATAGAATATTATAACGCAGAACTTCAATCTGTTATTTCTGTTAATATTGTTAATTATATTTTAATCATGTCTGTATTAATGATGACCGGATTGCTTAATATATCCTGTAATAAATATGCATCTGACTTAATTAGAAGTTTGAAAATCGTCAGTCAATGTATTATGTTAAACAGAAATATTTCCCCGGTGTTTTTATTCCGTGATTTTTATTATATTTTAAACTGATTGCTTCAATGAAAAACTTTTTTCTTTATTTAATAATCAGCGTTTTGTCAGCCGGCAGTGTCAGTGCCGGGATAATGTTTACAAAGGTTGGCTTTGTTTTATCAGGTGATACTTTAAAAATCAATAAAGGAAATTACCGGCAGCAGGATTCTGAAATTATAGTATATTTCAATGAATCTGACATTGCACCCTTGAATGTAAGAATTATTTTCAATGAATTGTTCAGGCAGTATTCAGCCGTAAAGGATGCCCTTGTTTACAATAATTCATCCCTTGCGAATATTAATGCATTGAAACTGCTTGAAGATATGAAATCGAAGACAAACGGCATTGATGTGCTTAACAAGGATGACAGGTGGCTTATGTTTATAAATAATTATGAAAACATACGCAGAAAAATTGAGTCGGCGACTTTCATTTCCGATCAGAGATTTTTATTTAATGAAATTTCGGTCGGTATGATGAAATTCATAAAACAATTCGGTCTTTCGGATAAAACTGTTTATCTTATGCAATGCGCTACTGATACTCCGGTTGGAAATGCTTTATGGTTAACGGATTCACGCGACACGAAAAATCCGTATCTCGGATTGCAGAATGACACAACCTGCGCAAAGGTTAAAGAAGTTTGGAAGTTTAAATAATTTTATTCCTTCTCTCTCTGAATTATCCTGCCGCTGATAATTTTAGTTTTTAATGTCCTGCCGTCCTGTTCGATAAAATCAAAAACACTGACTCCTGCCCGGATTATTTAATTTGAATTATTTATTCATACGGACAGGGTGAAATTTCAAATTGACCGGAATCTTAGTTATTTTCATAAACAGCAGGGTCAGCATCAGTAAAATATTTCAATTAATGTCTGTTCCCGGATTTCCGCTTATACTTCCGGGATCCCGGCGGCTGTATTTCCTGTGACATTTTTTTCAATTTGTTCTGTTTCAGTGTATTTTGCATCTCATCGAGTCTTCATTGCATCTCTATCAGTCTTCATTGCATCTCTATCAGTCTTCATTGCATCTCGTTCAGTCTTCATTGCATCTCGTTCAGTCTTAATTGCATTTCATCGATTATTCTTTGCAACGCATTCTTTCTTCATTGCATCTCGTTCAGTCTTTATTGCAATGCATCGTGTCTTCATTGTCACTCGTTCAGTCTACGTTGCAGCTCATTCATTCTTCATTGCAACGCATCGTGTCTTCATTGTCACTCGTTCAGTCTACGTTGCAACTCATTTAGTCTTCATTGCAACACATCGTGTCTTCATTGTAATCCATTCAGTGAAAATTGCTTCACATCCTCAACGCTTTGCAACGCATTCTCTCCGCTTTGCAACGCATTCTCTCCGCTTTGCAACGCATTCACTACGCTTTGTAACACATTATTAACGATTTGCAGTACAATCATATCGCTTTTTTACACATTTCCTCCGCTTTATATCTTTTGCTCTCTGCATTGTAATTAATCCGTTCCGCTTTTTAGTGTTTTTAGTCAACTTAGTAATACTTACAGTCCGCTTTGAAATACATTCACTGTGCTTTGCAACATATAGATTACACTTTTAAAAATGAATAGACATCTTTGAAATATAACATCTCCTCTTTTGATTGAATTAAAAATGCTTCCGTTTGTATATGCTTTGCTTTGAGGAATATTCCCGTCTCTTTGAATCAGGTTTAACATATTTGTAACCGGTTTTAATTGGTTTGATTAATTTAAATGTTCATTTGCAGCCGATTTATCATCTGAGAACTTTGCATGCTTTGTAAAATTTTGTTTTCAGTAATGATATTAAAATTACTGAAATGAAGTGATAATAATTTTACTCATGCAGCAATTTCTTAACAAAAAAAAATTCTGCCGGATTAAGCATTCAAACTGTTAATTTAAAAGCTTCCCCGGCAGAATTTTATTTTAATCAAATATTTCTTTTGCTGATTAAACAGTTTAACTCAAATACTTACTTAACAAGCATCATTTTTTTAGTCTCGGAATATGTTCCCGAAATGAGTTTGTAATAATACACTCCGCTTGACAATTTGTAAATATCAGAGCTGAACTCTGTTTCATAAGTGCCTGAATTTAATTTTCCGTTCACAAGCTCCGCTACTTCCCTGCCGTTATTATCATAAACTTTCAGAGTTGTAAATTCGGATTTCGGAATACTGAATTTAATTACAGTTGACGGATTAAACGGATTCGGATAATTCTGAGAAAGTCCGAATGTTGTTACTTCAGAACTTATCTGATTTATGCCGATTGTTCCTGTATAAGTCTTCCTGAATATTTCATAAACCGGAGCTTTTCCCCATGAAGCCACATTCACCCAGCCACCCGCTTTCATGTCTCTGAGATAAGTGATCTTCATTGTGTCCGAGCTTAATTTTTCGGTTACTGAAGAATGTTTTTCTTCAATATTCGGTGTATTGGTTATATTAACCGGCGTTCTCCATGAAGCACCATTGTTAACTGAAACAGTATACATGATTTCACCTGCATTCAGAACCGAACCGTCATCTACAGTCTGAGTATTTCCTCTTAAAAATGCCGTGAATGAACATACAAGATTTCCTTCAGGAGTAACTGAAAGAGTCGGCTGTCCGACCGGAGCTAAAAGAGCTGTTGTAATTGTATCAGTAAGAGCAGGAATATTAAATTTGCCTGCTACTTCCGTTACACCGGTTGCCGGAGACCAGTGAAGAAGCTTCGGAGTAACATATTCCAGCGTATTCGGATCAGGAAAAACAGTTGACCTGATATTATATGCGGTAAAAACAATATGAGGTTCATTGTTCAAAAATACAGCCTGAAATCCTCCCGTCAGATTAGCGAAGATTGTATCCGCGCCGTTTACATTGTAATTAAATATAAGAGAACCGTTATCAAAGTTAATTCCGTTGTCAGTTGATTTATACCAGTAAAGATAACCGTCATTAATATAATTTGTCCCGAAAATTCCGGTAATGCCGTTGCTTCCTGCGGCAACAGAGAAATTTCCCGAAGGTCCTCCGATTAAAGGCAGGGAAACCAGAGGCGTCCAGCTTGTACCGTTATATGTAGTATATTGTCCAATGAAAA